>NZ_JAOQJF010000010.1:0-5280 GCF_025567195.1 Alitiscatomonas aceti
AGTCCTTCAGCGCAAAACGAGAAATTGCCAACTGCTTTTTGCTTACCAGTGATGATGTTATCATCTGTGACCCGGAAGCGGAGTACGCACCTCTTGTTGAGCGCCTGCATGGGCAGGTCATTAAGATCTCGCCCACCTCAACCAACTACATCAACCCGATGGATCTGAACCTGGACTACTCGGATGATGAAAGCCCGCTGTCCCTCAAGTCTGACTTTATTCTCAGCTTGTGTGAGCTGATTGTGGGCGGTAAAGACGGATTGCAGCCGGTGCAGAAAACCATCATCGACCGTTGTGTGCGTCTGGTCTATCAGACCTATCTCAATGACCCGCGCCCGGAGAATATGCCTATACTGGAGGACCTATATAACCTGCTCCGTTCACAGGAGGAAAAGGAAGCCCAGTATATCGCCACGGCCCTTGAAATCTATGTAACCGGCTCCCTCAATGTGTTCAACCACCAGAGCAATGTGGACATCAATAACCGCATTGTCTGCTATGACATCAAGGAACTGGGTAAGCAGCTCAAGAAAATCGGTATGCTGGTGGTACAGGATCAGGTGTGGAACCGCGTTACCATCAACCGTGCCGCTCACAAGTCCACCCGCTATTACATCGACGAGATGCACCTGCTTTTGAAGGAGGAACAGACCGCCGCCTATACGGTGGAAATCTGGAAGCGATTCAGAAAATGGGGCGGCATCCCCACTGGTGATTGGGTCTGCAACTTGTTAGCCGCTTAAAGTGCAGATTTCGCCGTTCTGACTGAAACCGGCAAGTAGGTCAGAATTATCAATGCGGAAGAAATCGGGAAAGGGGTAGCGCCCTAATCCGAGTGGAAGGCTGTCTGTAAAAGGACAGTCACACGCAACGCATAGAGCTTGACCCTGCTTTGAGCAGAATATAACAGCTCCACGAGGCCGCATTACCAGCCGGTACGGTATGATCCGTGGCAAAAAGATATGCTATGCTGGGCGTGAAATGACACGCCGATGAAAATGGGCGAAAGCCCCAGAGAGATGGATAAAAAGCCATCTGTTAATAACAATCAGATTACCCAAAATGTGAAAGATCTGCTTTCTTCACGCGAGGTTGAGAACATCTTTGGTGCGACACGTTGACGCACAAACATCACGCTATGAGGGTAATACTTCATAGACTTATGGCCATGTGATGCTAAAAGCGTCGGGCTTATCTCGGCAGGGATGAGCAACAACTGATAACCCGATAGGTAGAATGAAGGAGTAACGCCCTGAAATGCCTACTCTGATACTTCGACCGGCTTCGGCTGTAATGGCTGGAGTCTGGAGCTCGATAAAGTCGGCGGAAGTTTGTCGTAACAGCGTGGCAACACGGCTGACGAAAGTGCAGTAGAGGTACTGTATGCAGATGACACGCCGGGAGTCTATAAAATATCTATGGTGAGAATGTCTACGACGGACTGACGAAAACCGCGAATGTACGGGTCTAGATGTTTACCGTATAGAAATGTACGGACACTTAAATGTGGGTCAGTGCGGTAAAGTAAAAATCGAAAATATGAAATTCCGTATTGTGTTACAGGCACAATCAAGCTGACAGGACTATAGCGGACACCTAAGGATATATGTACAGATAGGGTTATCGGAACGTGGAAAGGTACAGAGTTGCTCATAAGCAATCTGCGGACGAATCATATAAGCCGCTTAATCTGTGCTGAAAAGCGAAGCTCGAACCTATGACAGCCCAACGAAAAAGGCGGGCTTGAGGAATGGGCTTTAGTCGGTTAGAAACTATTGTTGTCATTCAATCGTATAAGGATTACGAGTAAGACAAAAAGGGACACTTTCCCGCGAAAGGAGAGTGATGCCTTATGACCAGAAAAAAGAAACAACTGCTATGTGAGGAAAATCTGCGACATAACGAGTATTACGGAATGCAAGATACCTTCGATAATCTATATGCTGCCAGTAAGAATGGTGAGGTGTTTACAGACCTCATGTCTATCGTCCTTCAAAGGGAAAACATTCTGCTGGCATACAGAAATATCAAGAAAAACACAGGAAGTAAAACGTGTGGAACAGATAAACTCACAATCAGGGACATTGGAAAGTGCTCCCCTGATGAAGTAGTTGAAAAAGTGAGATTTATTGTAAACGGAAGTGAGCATGGTTATCGTCCTAAGCCAGTCAGGCGAAAGGAGATACCGAAGCCATACGACCCGAGCAAGACAAGACCCTTAGGCATTCCATGCATCTGGGACAGGTTAATCCAACAATGTATTAAGCAGGTAATGGAGCCGGTATGTGAAGCTAAGTTCAGTGAGAACAGCTATGGCTTTAGACCGAACCATTCCGTAGAAAACGCTATTGCCAGAAGTTATAAACTGTTACAGCAAGCAAACCTGCACTATGTCATTGAATTCGATATTAAAGGATTTTTTGACAATGTGAACCATGCAAAGCTGATTCGGCAGATTTGGGCAATGGGGATTCACGATAAGGCGCTTATATTTGTGCTTCGGAGAATACTGACAGCACAGATAAAACTTGAGGACGGAACATTTATTACGCCTGATAAGGGAACACCACAGGGTGGAATCATTTCTCCACTCCTTGCAAACATCGTTCTTAACGAACTCGACCACTGGGTTGAAAGCCAATGGCAATGGAGTCCGATATGCAAAAGAAATGTCAGACCTGAAAACGGGTACAGACAGGCGAAAAAGTCCAACCTCAAAGAGATGTTCATTGTTCGATATGCGGACGACTTTCGGATTTACTGTAGAACGAAAGATACTGCTGAACGGACAATGCACGCAGTTATACAGTGGTTAAGAGAAAGGCTGAAACTGGAAATCTCAGAAAAGAAAACAAGGATTATCAATGTCAGAAATCATTACTCAGACTTCCTTGGGTTCAAGATGAAAGTTCACAGGAAAGGCAACAAGCTGGTGGTAATTTCATACATCGCTGATAAGAATTTTGACCACAAGCGCCAGAAGCTGAAAACACAGGCAAAACGGATTGTCCATCCCCGAAAAATCTATGGAGAACAGGGTGAAATCAGGCTCTATAACAGTATGGTCACAGGAATGCAGAATTATTACTGCATTGCCACCCATATCAACCATGATTGCGCAATACTAAATCGTGCAGTTATGACACTGCTCACAAATAGGCTTAGTACCCGTAACGGGAATCGATTGGTTAAAACCGGACGGGAATTGACTGAGTTTGAAAGAAGCCGATTTGGAAAATCCAAAATGATGCGATATGTTGCAGGCACAAATGAGCCAGTATATCCTATTGGCTACACGCAACACAAGAATCCTTTATTCCGTAAAAAAAACATGGAATTACTACACTCCAGAGGGGCGGGAAGGCATTCACAATAACCTACGAATCAATATGGCCATTCTGCTCTCGCTTATGCGGAAGCCACCCTATGGCTATAGCGCGGAATATGCAGATAACAGAATATCACTATTCTCTGCTCAATGGGGAAAATGTGCTGTTACCGGTGAAGAATTCTCAAGTACACATGAGATTCACTGTCATCACAAACTGCCCCGGTATCTTGGAGGCGATGATTCCTATGGGAATCTTATTTTAGTGAAGGATTCTGTACACAAGTTGATTCATGCCATCAATGCAGATACAATCGCAAAATATTTGGAACTCCTACAGCTTGACAAGAGCCAGCTCAAAAAGGTAAATACGCTCCGTGAGTTGGCGTCTCTGCCGTTAATCTAATCTCTCACTAATCAACACAACACAGTATTTCTATGACAGGTTTGATTGTTTAGACAACGAAATCTACTAACCGATGGAACGCCGTGTGCGGTGAAAGTCGCATGCACGGTGTGAAGTGGGGGAAAAGCCTGAGATGATATCAGGGGCTTACCTATCACTATAAAACTCCGACTTCGTGTATATGCTCAACCAGGCAGGTGGAGACCGTCAGATCCTTGCCAAGCAGCTGGGCATTTCCACACACCAGCTTAGCTATGTGACACACTCCGGTGAGGGCGAGGGCCTGCTGTTCTATGGCTCCACGATCCTGCCGTTTGTAGACCACTTCCCGAAGAACACCGAACTTTACCGCATTATGACCACCAAACCCCAGGAACTGAAAAAGGAGGATGAATGATGATGAACCCCAACATTTTGAATAGAACCCCGCTGATGTTTTTTGACAGGGCGGTAAATGCCCAGCGCAGCCAGCTGCTTACAGTCATGGCCGATGCGGTAAGTGAGTGCCGCACGGCGGCAGATCAGGCAGCCGAACTGAATGAGACCGGTCAGGTGGGGCTGCTCCGTCTGGCAGAGGTCTGGAGTGCCATCCGTGCCAAGGAAGGCATGGGCGGTCTGGTTCTGGAAGGAACCGAAGCGAAGATCCTGTCCGATGTGGTGGCACAGTTTTATGCCTACCTGTCCGGCTGTATGTTCAACGATCCTGTGGGAATGGCCATTTATGCAGAGCTGCACTACATGATGTCCTCCCTCATGCTGGGAGAATGGTTTGAATAAGGAACCGCGCCTGCGCTTTACCGATGAGGAACGGGCTGACCCTGCACTGGAAAAGCCGATCCGTAAAGCGGAGAAAGCTGCGGCCAGAGCAGATAAGGCGCAGGAGAATATTCCAAAGAAAAAGGTCAGGCAGATGGTCATTGACCCGGACACCGGGAAAAAGACCTCGAAGCTGACCTTTGAGGACAAGAAAAAGCCCCCCTCCAAAGTTTCTCAAGGGGTCAAAGAAGCTCCCGTCCATCTGGTCGCGGGCAAGCTCCATAAAGAGATCCGGGAAACAGAACAGGACAATGTGGGCGTGGAAAGCGCCCACAAGTCCGAGGAGGCGGTGGAGACCGGCGCTTATCTGGTGCGGGAGGGCTACCGTAGTCACAAGCTGAAGCCGTACCGCAAAGCAGCCCAGGCAGAGCGTCAACTGGAAAAGGCTAATGTAAATGTCCTGTACCAGAAATCCTTGCAGGAAAATCCCCAGTTTTCCAGCAATCCTCTTTCCCGCTGGCAGCAAAAGCAGGCCATCAAAAAGCAGTATGCCGCTGCTAAGCGCACCGGTCAGACTGCAGGAAATACCGCCCAGGCTGCGTCCAAAACCGGAAAAGCCGCAAGGACGGTAAAAGAAAAGGCACAGCAGGCAGGGGCATTCGTCATGCGCCACAAGAAAGGTTTCCTGATCGCAGGAGTTTTGTTCCTCATCGCCTGTATGCTGATGAATACCATGTCCTCTTGTTCCATGATGGCGCAGAGCATCGGTTCCGTTCTCTCCGGCACCACC
>NZ_JAOQJF010000010.1:5449-14044 GCF_025567195.1 Alitiscatomonas aceti
ACCGCACGGAGACTTCCACCGACCCGGAGACCGGCGAGACCACCTCAGAAGAAGTACCCTATGAGTATTACATTCTGAATGTGAAACTCACCAGCAAGCCCATTTCTGCTGTGGCGTCGGAGTTATTGACCCCGGAGCAGATGGAAATGTATCAGGTCTACCGACAGACCATGGGCAATAAACCGCTGTTGTTTGGCGGCGGTTCCCCTGATACCAGCGGCTCGGAAGATCTGTCTGGTGTGCAGTTCATTAACGGCACCCGCCCCGGCAATCCGCAGCTGGTGGAACTGGCGAAAAGTCAGGTGGGCAATGTGGGCGGTTATCCCTACTGGAGCTGGTATGGCTTTGACAGCCGCGTGGAATGGTGCGCCTGCTTTGTATCCTGGTGCTATAACCAGGCAGGAAAAAGTGAGCCGCGCTTTGCAGGCTGTGAGTGGCAGGGTGTTCCGTGGTTCCAGTCTCATGGACAGTGGGGCGCACGGGGATATGAGAACATCGCCCCCGGTGATGCCATTTTCTTTGATTGGGATCTGGATGGTTCCGCAGACCATGTGGGAATTGTTGTCGGTACCGATGGCAGCCGTGTTTATACCGTGGAGGGAAATTCCGGCGATGCCTGCAAGATCAAGAGTTATGACCTGAATTATCAGAGTATCAAGGGCTACGGCCTGATGAACTGGTAACAGAGATTTTTTAGAAGGAGTGATAGACGATGGCAAAGAACAAAATTGAACGAATTGACCAGGAGATTACAAAGGTCCGCGAGAAGATCGCAGAGTATCAGGAAAAGCTCAAAGCGCTGGAGGCACAGAAAACCGAGGCAGAAAATCTGGAGATCGTCCAGATGGTGCGCGCCCTGCGTATGACACCGGCTCAGCTGAGCGCCATGCTGTCCGGCGGCACAGTTCCCGGCAGTATGGTGGATGACAACAACGAACAGGAGGAAAACAGCTATGAGGAATAAACGACTGCTCCGAACACTTTCTGCCCTTTGCCTGACGCTGGTTCTGGCATCGGGCTTTACCGTTCCCGCTTTTGCCCAGGGCGCAGCGCCGCCCCCGGCAGAGGATACCACCAATGACAGTAATGTGGTGGTGGAAGAACCCGAAAAAGCGCCTCCGCTGACCCCGGATGGCAACGCCGCTCTGGTGGATGATTTTGGTGGCAACAAGCAGCTCATTACCGTTACCACCAAGGCTGGCAACTATTTTTATATCCTGATCGACAGGGCCAACGAGGATAAAAAGACTGCTGTTCACTTTCTGAACCAGGTGGATGAAGCGGACCTGATGGCGCTGATGGAAGATGGAAATGCCAAAGAAGAGCCGCCTGCTGTGTGCAGCTGCACGAAGAAATGTGAAGCAGGGGCAGTCAATACGGCCTGTCCGGTCTGTGTAACGGATAAGAGTAAATGTACGGGAAAAGCACCGGAACCTCCGGCAGAAACACCGGAGCCGGAAAAAGAGAAGCCTGCCGGACTGAACCCGGCTGCGCTGATCCTTCTGCTGGCTCTGCTGGGTGGCGGTGGCGTATTTGCCTACTTGAAACTCGTTAAGAATAAGCCTAAGACTAAGGGCAATGACAGTCTGGACGATTATGATTATGGCGAGGAAGATTCCGAGGAATGGGAAACCGAGGATGAGGAGTCGGACGAGCCTGACGCTGACGGGGGCAGCGCAGAAGAAGATGACGAGGACAGCGTGAAATGACCCGTTTCACAGACAGTTCCTATGAACGCATGATGACACGCAGGCCGGAGGGCGGGAAGAAAACTTCCCGTCCTCCCTCTTTACCCCCAAGCCACCCCTGTTATGGCTGCGGGAATTATGGAAGTCCCTGCGTAGGCGTCTGCCACCGGGAAATGGAACGATGGCTCAAAGAAAGGAAACGAAAAAAATGAGTGTTCTGATTATATTTATCAAGCTGATTGCTGTTTTTGACCTGCTGGTGATCGCCGTGTATTTTGGCGGCGACATTCTTTCTACCATGTTAAACAAACTTCGGAGAAAAGCAAAACAGGAAGATTCCTTTGACTTTTCTCAGGATGCCGTGATGGTTTCATTATCCATAGATTCTGTCCGTCAGCTTTATTCCGGTGACGCGGCAGATTTTGTGGAAGATAAGATTCTGCCAAATGCGGAGAAAACGATGGCTGTTTTGACGGACCAGGAACAGGCAGCAGTCCGTCTGCTCTTATCTGCCCTGATCGGTTTTCTTGCAGCAGAAGCTCCTATGGATGAACAGAGCTTTCCTATGGTAATGGAACTTCTGAACTGTATGGAGGGTGAAAAAGAGGATGGTTGTCAGGATGCAGTAGAAAGTTTGCTTGAAGATGCTGTCCGCAATACCCACCGCCATGAAGAATATTACAGCAATTATCAACGCTACCAGCTGATGCAGGTGGATAAAACTCGTGTCATTTTGGCTTGCCGCATCATCATCAATGACCTGCTGGGGAAACTGTACCGCTATGACTACCGGTTTGGTTATAACCTGCTTCTGGATGAGGAAAACAGCATTGAGAAAAAACTGCACACGCCTGTGCGGGAAGAATGGGAGGTTGAAGAATATGAAGCTGGTGATTGCTGAAAAACCATCAGTTGCCCAGAGTTTGGCGGCGGTGATCGGTGCAACTGCCCGTAAGGACGGGTATCTGGAGGGCAACGGCTGGCGTGTCAGCTGGTGTGTGGGCCATCTGGCCGGTCTTGCGGACGCAGACAGCTATGACCCTAAGTACGCAAAGTGGCGATATGATGACCTGCCTATTCTGCCGGAGCATTGGCAGATGGTGGTGGGAAAGGATAAGAAAAAGCAGTTTGATATTCTCAAAAAGCTGATGAACGCCCCGGATGTGACGGAGGTGGTAAATGCCTGTGATGCCGGACGCGAGGGCGAGCTGATTTTCCGCAGCGTCTATGAGCTGGCAGGCTGTCAAAAGCCGATGAAAAGGCTCTGGATTTCTTCGATGGAGGACTCCGCCATAAGGGAGGGCTTTGCAAACCTGCGCCCTGGTGCGGACTATGACGGACTTCGTGATGCTGCCCTCTGCCGTGCCAAGGCCGACTGGCTGGTGGGGATCAATGCCACAAGGCTTTTTTCCGTGCTGTATCACCGCACACTCAACATCGGGCGCGTTATGTCCCCAACGCTGGCACTCATTGTCCAGCGAGAAGCTGAGATCGACACCTTTAAGCCGGTTCCCTTTTATACCGTGGCGCTGGAGCTGCCCGGTCTTACTGTATCCGGGGAGCGCATGAGTGACCGAGCAAGCGCCGAGCAGCTGAAAGAAGCCTGTCAGGGTGCAGCTGTCACGATCAAAAAGGTGGAGCGCAAGGAAAAGTCCGAAAAGCCGCCTGCCCTCTATGACCTGACTACTCTGCAAAGAGATGCCAACCACCTGCTTGGATTTACAGCCCAGCAGACCCTGGACTATCTGCAAAGCCTGTATGAAAAGAAGCTCTGCACCTATCCCCGTACTGACAGCCGCTATCTGACCGGTGATATGGCAGACAGCCTGCCGGTGCTGGTGAATCTGGTTGCCAATGCTATGCCGTTTCGCAAAGGGATCGCCATTACCTGTGATTCGCAGACGGTCATCAACGATAAGAAAGTAACCGACCACCACGCAGTAATCCCTACCAGAAATCTCAAGGATGCAGACCTTTCTGACCTTCCTGCGGGAGAAAAAGCGGTGCTGGAGCTGGTGGCTCTGCGTCTGCTGTGCGCCGTAGCCCAGCCCCATATCTATTCGGAAACCGTTGTGATTGCAGCGTGTGCCGGTGGGGAGTTTACAGCCAAAGGAAAAACTGTGAAGCACCCCGGATGGAAAGCGCTGGAGGACGCTTACCGTGCCAAAATGAAGGATGCAGAGCCGAAAAAAGATGGCGCAGAGAAAGCCCTGCCGGAGCTGACCGAAGGACAGACCCTTTCGGTTTCTGCGGCAATCGTCAAAGAAGGCAAAAGCAGTCCGCCTCAGCACTTTACGGAGGACACCCTGTTGTCCGTGATGGAGACTGCCGGAAAAGAGGATATGCCGGAGGACGCTGAGCGAAAAGGTCTGGGTACACCGGCCACCCGTGCCGGTATTTTGGAAAAGCTGGTATCTGCCGGTTTTCTGGAACGAAAAAAGAGCAGGAAAACGGTGCAGCTTCTCCCTTCCCATGATGCAGTTTCCCTTATCACCGTCCTGCCGGAACAGCTGCAATCGCCGCTTTTGACTGCCGAGTGGGAGTACCGCCTGGGAGAGATCGAGCGCGGGCAGCTTGCCCCGGAGGAGTTTTTGGACGGGATCAGCACCATGCTGAAAGATCTGGTGGGAACTTATCAGGTCATAAAGGGAACCGAGTACCTGTTCACTCCGCCCCGTGAGGTGGTGGGCAAATGCCCTCGCTGCGGCGGTGAAGTTGCAGAACTGCAAAAAGGCTTCTTCTGTCAGAATGATTCTTGCAAATTTGCAATCTGGAAAAACAACAAATGGTGGGCCGCCAAGAAAAAACAGCCGACCAAGGCTGTGGTGTCTGCACTGCTGAACGATGGCCGTGTCCGTGTAATGGGCCTATATTCGGAGAAAACCAGCAAAACCTACGATGCTACTGTGGTTTTGGAGGATGATGGACAGTACGCCAACTTCAAGCTGGAATTTGACCAGCGGAAAGGAGGCAGCCGATGAAGCTCTCTTTAGTGGAACGGGAAACCATTCTCCTCTATAACCAGGCAGAACCAATGGCTGAGGTCTACACCCACGATCCCCGTCTGATGGAGAAGCTGGAACTGCTGGCAAAAAAGCACCCCGACCAGATCACCCGAAAGGACGCCCATAACTTTACCGTCCCCAAGCGGTGTGTATCCGTCCGGGAGCCATACAGCGCCGAACGCCGCAAAGCTGCCAGTGAACGGGCCAAAGCTGCCGGATACCAGCCCCCTGTGAGAAAGTCCAGCAGTTAAGTTAAAGGCACATAGCAGAGAATGTATTTGAAGCAGTCAAGCAGTCAGTCAGCACCAGAGAAGCGGCAGCGCTTTATGGGATCGAGGTCAAACGAAATGGTATGGCCTGCTGTCCCTTTCATGATGATAAGAACCCCAGCATGAAGGTAGACCAGCGGTTCCACTGCTTTGGCTGCGGTGCAGATGGGGATGTGATCGACTTTACCGCAAAGCTCTTTGATCTCTCCCCAAAAGAAGCGGCGGAGAAACTGGCACAGGACTTTGGCCTGATCTATGACAGTCAGGCCCCTTCCCGCAGGAAGTATGTCCGGCAGAAAACCGAGGCACAGCAGTTTCGTGAGGACCGGCAGCGGTGTTATCGCGTACTGTCCGATTACTACTATCTGCTGAAAAAATGGGAGATCGACAATTCTCCCCGGACACCGGAGGAAGAACCGCACCCCCGCTTTGTGGAAGCAATCCAGAAGAAAACCTATGTAGAGTACCTGCTGGACCTTTTTCTTTATGAAAGTGAAGAAGAACAAAAGGCATGGATTGCAGAACACACAGCAGAAATCACACACTTGGAAAGGAGATTGAAAATCATGGCTGAGAACAAACCCACCAACCGAGAGCGGCTAAGGGAAATCACGGATGGCATCGAGCAGGGCATCAAAGAACTGTTTGAGAGCGAAAAGTATATGCGCTATCTGTCCGTCATGTCCCGCTTCCACCGCTATTCGGTAAACAACACCATGCTTATCTATATGCAGAAGCCGGACGCCACTTTGGTAGCCGGATACAATAAGTGGAAAGACCAGTTTGAGCGTCATGTAAAAAAGGGCGAGCATGGCATTACCATCATCGCCCCCACACCGTACAAGAAGAAAATCGAGGAGCAGAAACTGGACCCGGATACCAAGGCTCCGATTCTGGATAAAGACGGAAAGATTGTTACAGAGGAAAAAGAAATCGAGATCCCCATGTTTCGCCCGGTCAAGGTCTTTGATGTGAGCCAGACTGATGGGAAACCTTTGCCGGAGCTTGCTTCCTCCCTTTCCGGCAATGTACCCAATTATGAGGCATTCATGGAGGCCCTGCGCCGCAGTGCGCCGGTGCCGATTACTTTTGAAGCAATGGCCGCCGATACGGACGGCTATTTTTCTGCCGATCATCAGAAAATCGCCATTCGTCAGGGCATGAGTGAGGTGCAGACGGTTTCGGCCACAGTACATGAGATTGCCCACAGTAAGCTCCACAATCAGAAAAAGATTCAGATTGCCAATGACGAGCAATATCAGGAGATCGAGCTGTTTGATAAACCCGGTCTGTTCTCCAATGGGCGGATTGCCCGTGATAATCTGCCGGAGGGCGTTTATTGCTATGACCTGCGCGGTTCTGACTATGACCCCGGAGAGCCGGTCTGTGTAGAAGAACGAGTGGTTGTAAACCATGCAGGTTCCGTTCTGTTGACAGAGCCGCTGGAGCTGGCGGAAGATGGACGCCTGATGCTGACCGAGGAAGAAGGGCTGAATTTTACCGGTGGCTTTTCTACCCTCTCCCAGTTCTTGCAGGAACAGAAGAAAGACCGCCACACGGAGGAAGTGGAGGCTGAAAGCATCTCCTATGCGGTCTGCAAGTATTTTGGCATTGAAACCGGAGAAAACAGCTTCGGCTATATTGCAAGCTGGAGTCATGGCAAGGAACTGAAAGAGCTGAGAGCCAGTTTGGAGACCATCAATAAGACCTCCGGCACTTTGATCTCTGACATTGAACGCCACTATAAGGAAATCTGCAAAGAGCGTGGAATTGACCCCAATGCAAAGGCAGAGCCGGAAACCGCCCCGATAGAGCAGCCGACCGGCAATCTAACCTACTATGTAGCAGAGTGCATGGAGTTTCCAAACCTCGGAGAATACCACGATAACCTGTCTTTGGAGGAAGCGGTTCGCATTTATCAGGAAATTCCGGCAGAGCGAATGAACGGGATCAAAGGAATTGGTTTTGAGCTGAAAGACGGAAGCGACTATGAAGGACCGTTTCCGATTTTGACCGGGCAGACCATTGACCTGGATACCATCCAGGCAATCGACTATTACCGTGACAATCCGCTGGTACAGAAAGCGGTAAAGGAACTGGCTGCGGCCATGCCGGAAATGGAGGTGCTGGGGGCGGACGCCAACCAGCAGGAGGCTTTGTTTCTGATCGACGATGCCACCTATCTTCATATCCAGCCCTGTGACAGCGGCTGGGACTACACCCTTTACGATGTTGCATCCATGAAAGAGCTGGATGGCGGTCAGCTGGATATGCCGGAGCTTTCCCGCATGAAGGCAGTTCTTCAGATTTGTGATGACAACGATTTGGGCAAAGACTCGGTAAAATACGCACCGTTGTTCATGATCGAGACCTTGCAGGAAGCTGCCTATCAGCAGATGCAGGCAGAGGCCAGTCAGATGGCTACTTCTTCCCAACTGCCGGAAGCACAGGAGCAGGCACTGGATGAATACCCCATGCCCGATGAGCAGGTCTCCACACCGGATATGCAGGAATACGGATACTCCTATGATGGGATGCTCCCTGTTACCAGAGAACGGGCGCTGGAACTGGATGCCGCCGGTTTGACTGTCTATGTGCTGCATGAGGACAATACGGAGAGCATGGTGTTTGACCCACAGGAGATCATGGAGCATGGCGGTCTTTGCGGTGTGGACCGTGAGGAATGGGAGAAAAGCCCTCAGTTCCATGAAAAGGTCATGGAGCGTCAGGAACATCAGCAGGAACGAGAACAGGCATTTCTCTCCCAGAATAGAGATTGCTTTGCCATCTATCAGGTGAGCCGTGACGATCCGCAGAATGTGCGCTTTATGAATCTGGACTGGCTAAAGTCCCTTGATATTTCCATAGACCGCAGCAATTATGACCTAATCTACACCGCTCCGCTGAGTGAGTCTAGCACTGTGCCGGAGCAGCTGGAAAAACTCTATCAGCAATTCAATCTGGAAAAACCCGTGGACTTTCACAGCCCCTCCATGAGCGTCAGTGACATCGTTGCGATCAAGCAGGACGGTAAGGTATCCTGTCATTACTGTGACAGCGTTGGTTTTACCCAGATCCCTGGATTCTTTTCGCAAAATCCACTGAAAAATGCGGAGATGGCCGTGGAGGACGATTACGGCATGATCGACGGTATCATCAACAATGGTGCAAAAGAGCCTACGGTGGCAGAGCTGGAACAGCAGGCCCGAAGCGGTCAGCCCATTTCCCTGATGGACTTGGCTGATGCCGTTCATCGGGAGGAACGGGAAAAGAAAAAGTCCGTTGTGGATCAGCTGAAAAGCCAGCCCAAAGCAGAACACAAAAAGACAGCACCCAAAAAGAGTACGGAAAGGGAGATTTGATATGGGAAACTTTACTTTTGAGGAAATGAACCTGATGTGCATTTACAATACCGGCAACCGCACCGGATTGATCGACAGCCTGCGTGAGATGTGCGGCGAGCTATCACCGGAGGAAACGGAACTGAGGGAGCTGACCGACAGCGCCCTTACGAAGCTCTGTGCGATGACCGATGAGGACTTTGCCCAGTTGGAGCTGTATCCGGATTTTGACCAGTAAACACCATAACCGCAGGGATGGGGTGGCAAATTGCCACCCCACCTCTTTACCCCA
>NZ_JAOQJF010000010.1:14530-21388 GCF_025567195.1 Alitiscatomonas aceti
GAATCGCTCTGGTGGACGATTCCGGGGACAGACCTCGCCTTCGCTATGTTTTTGACATTTCCGACACCGGAACCCGTGAACATTCCCGCACTCCCTGGCTGTGGCAGCTGGAGGAGCGCCATCTGGATTCCGTGCAGGCCATGCTGGAGCGCACCTATGATGTTTCCGGTGATGACCTTGCCGGACAGCTCACTGAGGTAGCCGGAAAACTGGCTGAGGAATACTGGACGGAGCATCAGCAGGACTTCTTCTATATCGTTGACGGTTCCTTTTTGGAGGAATATGATGAGTTTAACATCGGAGTACAGTTCAAGGCAGCAGCCACCGTCAGCATCACTTACTCTTTGATGTCCCGCTGCGGACTGGAGCCGGAACGCTACTTCGACCACGAAGATTTCATGGCGATCTTTGATTTCAACACCCCGTCCACCATCGGGGCGCTGGGAACAGCGGTCAGCCAGATCAACCAGCAGGTGCTGCGGCAGATCGGCGTCACCGTCCGAAATGCAGAGCGCGAAGCCAACCAAGAAAGGAGCAAACAAGATGAACAATCCCATGACCTATATCCAGAACGGAGACTATCTGATTCCCGACCTGAAGCTGAGCCAGCAGCCGGAGAAACCCCTGGGCAAGTACGGCAGGATGAGGAAAACCTACCTGAAGGAACACCGTCCCATCCTCTACAACCAGATGCTACTGAGCGAGAAGCTGTACCCGCACCTTCTGGAGATCGACGAGACCGCCCAGAGCAGACTGGAGCAGATGATACCCCAACTGGCGAAGGAAGCGGGAGCCACCGAGGAACTGAAAGCCAGCGATCCCATGAAGTGGGTGGGGCTGATGAACACCTGCAAAGCCCAGGCCGAGGAAATCCTGATGGCGGAGCTTATCAACAGCTGACCCTAAACCTGTTCCTCTCCGAAGCAGAACAGATCCAATCCATAGATGAAGCAGAGAATGTAGCGCATACATCCTCTGCTTTTTCTTTTGCTCAAAATGACATCGACCATGTGCTGCGTTTGGGCGGCAATACAGACCGCCAGAGGGAGCGTGTGGTTGCAGCCTTTGAAAAACAGAAAACCACCGCTGAGATTGCCGGGATACTGAAAACGCTGTACCACGGCGGCAACGGCCTTGGCAGTGTGAGCGCATGGTATGCCGAGGATGGTATCCATCTTTCTCATGGGAAGTCTGTCCGTTATGACAGGTCTGCCCAGGTCATTTCCTGGGAGAGCGCCGCAGAGCGTATCGGGGAGCTTTTGGAGAGCGGACAGTTTGCCTCCAATGTAGAGCTTGCAGAAGCGGCAGGCTATGAACGATCCCTCCTCTCGGAAAAGCTCTGGCATCTGTATCACGATTTCAGCGAGGACGCCAGAGAAGCCGGATATTTGTCCAGCCTGTCAGAGATCAAAGGCAATGGGTTCCCAGAGGAGACCCGCCGCCTGACGGAGCAGCTGAGTGACCCAGCTTTCCGCCAGACCCTCAAGGAAGAATACGCTGCCTTCTGGACTGCCTATCAGCAGGATCGTGACCTGTTGCGTTTTCACTATCACAGACCGAGGGAGATCTGGGAGAACCTGAAGGACCTTGACCTGCCACGCAGGACTTTTTCTTCGGACCTTTCCCAAGTGCCAACCGTTCAGCACTTCATTACCGAGGATGAAATCGACGCCGCCATGACTGGTGGCAGCAGTTTCGCCGGAGGAAAAGGCCGTATCTATGCGTTCTTCATGGAAAACCACACGGACAAGGAAAAAGTGAGATTCCTCAAAGACGAGTATGGCATTGGCGGTCGCTCTCATGCACTGTCCGGCGCAACACACAGCGGCGAAGATCACGACGGAAAAGGACTGCACTATAAAAAGCAGGACTGCCCGGATGTTCACTTGAACTGGGAAAAGGTTGCCAAGCGAATTACCTCTCTTGTCCAGAAAGGCCGCTATCTTACCGAACAGGAACAGGCACAGTATGACAAGATCCAGTCTGAACAGGAACAGGCCGAAGAAGATGCCATTCAAGCCCAGCAGCCGGAGATGGAGGAAGAAACACCAAAGCCTACCCTTGGGGAGCAGTTTGAGCAGTATAAGCCTGTGGTGACTGCCGCCATTTCCGAGGATACCGCATATCGCAATGCCTGCGGGCATTCTGACCGTGAAAATGCTGTCATCGAGGGTAATGCCGCAGTGCGCCGTGCAGTCCTTGGTTCTAAGGATATGGAGCTGATCAGACTCTATTCGGATGTGCCGGAGTTCCGTCAGCGTTTACACCGGGAAGTGATCGACGAGACCTATCCAAAGCTCCATGAGCTTCTGCGCCCTCTTTCTCAGGAAGATATTGATACTGCCCTTTGTGCATGGAACGGCAATATCGAGAGTAAACACGCTGTTGTCCGCTATATGAAAGACCATGCAAGAGAAAAAGATACCGCCGCATGGCTGGCTCAGGAATACGGCGGCAGTAACAGCCTGTTCGTTGTCCGTGCTGGAAGCCCGGAGGAAACGCAGCTGCCCTGGCCGAAGGTACAGCGCAGGCTTGCCCAGCTCATTCAGGAGGACCGGTTCTATACCGAAGAAGAACAGGACCGTTTTGACGACATTGACCCAATTGCCATCCGGGAAGCTCTGGAGGAAAGAGGGATCGTCAACGGCCAGGTGGCAGACCCGGAAAAACTGGACAATGATCCGTTTATCCAACAGGTGATGTCGGATGTAGAGCAGATCGCAGCTGCTGAGACAGAGCAGACTTCCGAGGTTTCCATTTCCGATGAGGAATATGATGCAGTTCGCCGCCCAACTCCGCAAAGAACCTCCTATGACCCTGCCGCCCCGGTCTATGCCGTGGGCGATACCGTGTATATCGAGGATGACGCCTATCAGATCACCGAGCTGCGAGAGGACACCGTACAGCTTCTGCCCACCGGGATGGTATATCCCATCTACCGGGCAGAGCGCAAAGAACAGTTCGAGCAGCTGCTTCGGGCAGACCGCCGCAATGCTTACTATACCGAGTTTCTTCCTACTGACCCGGACAAGGCAGATCAGGACTTGCGGGATGTATTGGCTCATGGACTGATGGATGAAGCGGATAAAAAGCAGATTTCCACGCTGCTGCAATCCGGCAGGAGCAACAGCGAGATCGCCTACTGGCTGAGCAGAGCCTATTCCGGTGAGATCGAGACACTGAATCTGGAGACCGGCGATATTGCCGATTACCGTACCACGGCACAGGGCATAGAACTGGAAGTCATGGATGCAGAGGAAAAGCGTCTGGCTATGCTGTATTTCCGCTGGGATGAAGTTGCGCCTTTGCTGCGCGGGATGTATGCCCGTCAGCAGGACGGTTTTGGACAGGAACGCCCCGAACCGGCTGCCGAATCCCCGGCCTTCCATTCCGAGACCGTGGCCGTCTATCCGGGCGATAAGAACAATCTGCCTTATGATGTGGTGGTGGAACGACTGCATATCGAGGAGCCGGAGCCACCAGTCCCTGTGACAGAGTCGGAGAAAACCTTTGAGGAAGTGCTGGACGAACACCCGGTTTCCATTCAGGTCAATGGCCAGTGGCAGACCTTCCCCAATGCCAAAGCTGCCGAGGAAGCCTCCTATGAGGAATACAAGGCTAACCTGCGTCGCAATGCAAAAAACTTCCGCATTACCGATGAGCATTTGGGTGAAGGCGGTCCGAAAGCCAAGTTCCAGGCAAATGTCAATGCGATTCGTTTGCTGAAAGAGCTGGAAGCTGCCGGACAGCAGGCAAGCCCCGAACAGCAGGAGGTTCTTTCTCGATATGTGGGCTGGGGCGGTCTCTCTGATGCGTTTGACCCGGAGAAACCGGCATGGGCTTTAGAGTATGCCCAGCTGAAAGAGCTGCTGACCCCGGAGGAATATGCCGCCGGCAGAAGCTCCACCCTAAACGCCCATTACACCAGTCCTACGGTCATCAAAGCGATTTACGATGCTGTGGACCGTATGGGATTTGAAACCGGAAATATTCTGGAGCCATCTATGGGTGTGGGCAATTTCTTCGGTATGCTGCCGGAGGAAATGAGAAACAGCCGTCTGTACGGCGTGGAGCTGGACCCGGTTTCCGGGCGTATTGCAAAGCAGCTCTATCCCAAGGCGGACATCACAGTAGGCGGCTTTGAGACCACCGACAGGCGTGACTTCTTTGACCTTGCCATCGGCAATGTGCCTTTCGGCCAGTATCAGGTCAATGACAAAGCCTACAACAAGCTGAATTTCAACATTCATAATTACTTTTTCGCCAAAGCACTGGATCAGGTGCGTCCCGGCGGTGTGGTAGCTTTTGTGACCTCCCGCTATACTATGGACGCCAAGGATTCCACCGTGCGCCGCTATCTTGCCCAGCGTGCCGAGCTGCTGGGAGCCATCCGTCTGCCCAATGACGCGTTCAAAAAGAATGCCGGTGCCGAGGTGGTATCAGACATCATCTTTCTCCAAAAGCGGGACCGCCCGCTGGACATCGTGCCGGAATGGACCCAGACCGGACAGACGGAGGACGGGTTTGCCATCAACCGGTATTTTATCGACCACCCGGAAATGGTGCTGGGCAGACAGGAGCCGGTAAGCACTGCTCATGGTATGGATTACACCGTGAACCCCATTGAGGGACTGGAGCTTTCCGACCAGCTACATGATGCTGTGAAGTATATTCATGGCACTTATCAGGAGGCAGAGCTGCCGGAGCTGGGCGAAGGCGAAGCCATTGACACCTCCATTCCTGCCGACCCCAATGTGAAGAACTATTCCTATGCCATTGTAGACGGGCAGGTGTACTACCGGGAAAACAGCCGTATGGTGCGCCCTGACCTCAATGCTACTGCCGAAGCCCGTGTGAAAGGTCTTGTGGGACTGCGTGATTGTGTGCAGGAACTGATCGACCTTCAGATGGACGCAGCGGTTCCGGACAGCACCATTACTCAAAAGCAGGCGGAACTGAACAGCCTCTATGACAGCTTTTCTGCCAAATATGGTCTCATCAATGACCGTGCAAACCGTCTGGCCTATGCAGATGATTCTTCCTATTACCTGCTCTGTGCGCTGGAAGTCATCGACGAGGACGGAAAGCTGGAGCGCAAGGCGGATATGTTCACCAAACGAACCATCAAGCCCCATCAGGCGGTGGCTGTGGTGGATACGGCAAGTGAAGCACTGGCGGTGTCTATCTCGGAAAAAGCCTGCGTGGATATGAGCTATATGAGCCAGCTTACCGGAAAAACAAAAGAAGAACTGGCCGGAGAGCTGCAAGGCGTGATCTTCCGTGTACCGGGACAGTTGGAGAAAGACGGCACACCCCATTATGTGACTGCTGATGAATACCTTTCCGGCAATGTACGCCGCAAACTGCGTCAGGCGCAGCGGGCGGCACAGCAGGACCCGGTTTATGCAGTCAATGTGGAAGCTCTTACCGCCGCCCAGCCCAAAGACCTGGATGCGTCGGAGATCGAGGTGCGTCTGGGCGCTACCTGGATCGACAAAGAGTACATCCAGCAGTTTATGTATGAGACCTTCAATACTCCGTTTTATCTCCAGCGCAGTATCGAGGTCAACTATTCGTCCTTTACCGCTGAATGGCAGATCAAGGGGAAATCTTCCGTATCTTACAACGATGTGGCAGCCTACACCACCTACGGAACCAGCCGTGCCAACGCCTACAAGATTTTGGAGGACAGCCTGAATCTGCGAGATGTCCGTATCTATGACACCATAGAGGACGCAGACGGAAAAGAGCGCCGCGTGCTGAACGCCAAGGAGACCACCCTGGCTGCTCAAAAACAGCAGGCGATCCGGGAAGCCTTTAGGGACTGGATTTGGAAAGACCCGGAGCGCCGCCAGACTTTGGTGCGCCAGTACAACGAAGAAATGAACTCTACCCGTCCCCGCGAGTATGATGGCAGCCATATCACTTTTGGCGGCATGAACCCAGCCATTACCCTGCGGGAACACCAGAAAAGCGCCATCGCCCATGTGCTGTATGGCGGTAATACCCTGCTGGCACATGAAGTAGGCGCGGGCAAAACCTTTGAGATGGTGGCCGCTGCTATGGAAGCCAAACGCCTGGGCTTGTGCCAGAAATCTCTTTTTGTGGTTCCAAACCACCTGACCGAGCAGTGGGCGTCGGAGTTTTTGCGCCTCTATCCTTCCGCCAACATCTTAGTCACAACCAAAAAGGACTTTGAGACCCATAACCGCAAAAAGTTCTGCGCCCGTATTGCGACCGGTGAGTACGACGCCATCATCATGGGACACAGCCAGTTTGAGCGTATCCCCATCAGCCGGGAGCGTCAGGAACGGCTTCTCTATGAGCAGATCGACGAGATCACCGAGGGGATCGCAGAGGTGCAGGCCAGCGGCGGCGAGCGTTTCACGGTCAAGCAGCTGGAGCGTACCAGAAAGTCTCTGGAAGCCAGACTGGAAAAGCTGCAAGCCGAGGGACGAAAAGACGATGTGGTAACCTTCGAGCAGCTGGGTGTAGACCGATTGTTCGTGGACGAGGCCCACAACTATAAAAACCTGTTTCTATACACAAAAATGAGGAATGTGGCAGGCTTATCCACATCGGACGCGCAGAAATCCTCCGATATGTTTGCCAAGTGCCGCTATATGGATGAGATCACGGGAAACCGTGGCGTGATCTTTGCCACCGGCACACCGGTCAGCAACTCCATGACCGAGCTTTACACCATGCAGCGTTACCTTCAGTATGAACGCCTGCAAGAACTGAACATGACCCACTTCGACTGCTGGGCTTCCCGATTTGGGGAGACCGTCACAGCATTGGAGCTGGCACCGGAAGGCACCGGCTACCGGGCAAGGACGAGATTCAGCAAGTTCTTTA
>NZ_JAOQJF010000010.1:21628-92318 GCF_025567195.1 Alitiscatomonas aceti
CACCGCAGACAAAAGCTCCTGCAAGCAAGGCGGCGAAAACGCTGGATAATCCACTGCTTCACGCACTGGAAGGCGCTGTACCCCTGCCGGAGCAGGAACCGGCCTTTACGGTATATGACGATATTCGTCAGAAGCTCATTGCTCAGGGGATGCCTGCCGACCAGATCGCTTTTATCCATGAAGCCAACACCGAAGTGCGGAAAAAGGAGCTGTTCTCTAAAGTTCGTACCGGTCAGGTGCGTGTGCTTATGGGCAGCACCGCCAAGATGGGCGCAGGCACCAATGTGCAGGACCGTCTGGTGGCACTTCATGACCTGGACTGTCCGTGGAGACCGGGAGACCTTGCCCAGAGAAAGGGGCGTATCGAGCGCCAGGGCAACCAGAATCCCCTTGTTCATGTGTACCGCTATGTGACCGAAGGAACCTTTGACGCATACCTCTGGCAGACGGTGGAGAATAAGCAGAAATTCATCAGCCAGATCATGACTTCTAAATCGCCGGTGCGCTCCTGCGATGATGTGGATGAAACCGCCCTCAGTTTTGCCGAGATCAAGGCTCTGTGCGCCGGAGACCCCCGTATCAAAGAGCGTATGGATTTGGATGTGGAAGTATCTCGCCTGAAGCTGATGAAAGCCGACCACCAGAGCAAGCAGTATCGTCTGGAGGACCAGCTGCTCAAATATTTCCCGGAGGAGATTGAAAAGCACAAGGGCTTTATCAAGGGCTTTGAATCTGACCTGGAGGTTTTGGCAGCTCACCCGCACCCAGAGGACGGCTTTGCCGGTATGGAGATCCGGGGCGACCTGCTGACCGATAAGGAGAACGCCGGTGCAGCCCTTTTGGATGCCTGCAAGGAGGTCAAAACCTCCGATCCGGTGCAGATCGGCAGCTATCGGGGCTATGCCATGTCCGTGGAATTTTCCGCCTGGAAACAGGAATATACGCTCCTGCTGAAAGGACAGATGACCCACAGGGCAACCCTTGGTACAGACCCTCGCGGAAATCTTACCCGTATCGACAATGCCCTCGCCCAGATGCCCCAGCGTCTGGAGGCGGCAAAGGCCCAGCTGGATAACCTCTATCAGCAGCAGGCTGCCGCAAAAGAGGAAGTTGGAAAGCCATTCCTTTATGAAGAAGAACTGAGAAGCAAAAACGCCCGTCTGGTGGAGCTGGATACCCTGCTCAACATCGACGGAAAGGGACAGGCACACGATGAAGCTGTCGTTGCCAAAAGCACACGGCCTTCGGTATTGAACCATCTGAAACGCCCGGTGCCGTCCCGCAGTACAGACAAGAAACCAAAACAGCATGAGGAGGTGCGATAACATGAATACCAACGATCTGAATACGGCTCTTTATGAAAAGATGGCTGCTGAGCAGGACAAATACAGGGACTGGCTGAAAAGCCAGCCCCCGGAAGAAATCCTGAATCACACCTATGAGTACACCATCCGTGAGGACATCGTGATGGCGATGGAGGAACTGGAGCTGACCGACGCCCAGGCCAAGGCGCTTTTGGAATCTCCCTCGCCGCTGGCGGATGTGTACCGCTATTTTGAAAAGCTGGAGACCGGCTATATGGATGTGATCCGGGACAGCATTGAAAGCCGAGCCAATGAGGTATGCAGAGAACCAGAAGAACTTAATCCTATGGTAGTTTATCTTCATTCTGCTTCATACGCGACTAAGCATGGAGAAACAGACGCATATTGGATGTCTGACCAGGCGAATTTTTCCTGTAAAGTTGCCATTGAGCAGGCAATCAGCACCCACTACGGAGACAACCGACTGGATACCTCTTCTGCGGTGCAGGAGGTCATGGAGAAATTCGGACCGGAGCGAATGAACTTTATTCTCGCCAATACCATTCAGCATAAGGATGCAGATGGGCGGATCTCCCGTGACAACAAAGCATGGGCAAAGACCATTCCTATGCCGGAGGATAGTGCTTCTTCCCAACAATGTGCAGATCTGGTAGTGGATCGAGTCAATCCGGGACTTGTAGACCTGTTTACAAGACAGGCTCGAAAGATCGTTCAGGAGAAAGAAAAAGGCTCTGTCCTGCAAAAGCTCAAGCAGGAGCTGCCTCCCCATAAGCCTGCCGCCCCAAAGAAACAGGAACCGGAGAGATAACTATGGCAAAGCGTAAGAGGGATATGCAATTAAACTTTAGAGTTTCATCGGAGGAGCTTGCTGTAATTGAGCAAAAAATGTCTCAGTTTGGAACCTCAAACCGTGAAGCCTATCTAAGAAAAATGGCACTGGATGGGTATGTGGTCAAGCTGGAACTGCCGGAGCTGAAGGAGCTGGTCTCCCTAATGCGCCGAAGCAGTAACAACTTGAATCAGCTGACCCGCAAAGTGCATGAGACGGGGCGGGTTTATGATACTGACTTGGAGGATATATCCCAGCAGCAGGAACAGTTATGGGAGGGTGTGAGGGAAATCCTTACCCAGCTTTCTAAACTTTCATAACAGGGATAAATACTCCGTTTGCGGAGGGAGGAACGGCGTTTCTTCGCCGCACCTCCCTCCGCTTTTTCTTTTTGCCGGTATCCTTGTCTTTTGCCTGTCCGTACCGGATAATATGAGTAGAATAAAAAGTGTAGCAAAGGAGTGGAAAACAGATGCTGACCTTTGAAAAAGTGCTGGGGATTTTTGCGGACTACCTGGACGCAGACGAGACCACCGAAGTTTATATCAGCCGTCACGGATGTGTAAGGGTTGAGTTTGGCCAAGACTTTCACTATTGCACCGGCGAGGTGTGCCATACTCCCAAGGAACTGTTCGACCTCTTAGCCGATGATTACCGGACTTATCTGGAGATTGAACTGACCAAAGGCAAACGGGAAGTGACGGAAGATGATGAGAGAGAAGCGGATGCCCTGTGCAAACGGCATCTGGATCGCTGGAAGGAGGAACTGGAATGAAGATTTTGAAATGCCTGCTGATGATCGTAACTGCACCGGTCATTTTGGTACTGACGCTTTTTGTCTGGCTCTGCACGGGGCTGATCTACATATCCGGTCTGGTGCTTGGCCTGCTCAGCACTGTAATTGCTCTGCTTGGCGTGGCTGTGCTGATTGCCTACTCCCCACAGAATGGTGTAATCCTTTTGGTTACGGCATTTTTGATTAGCCCTATGGGACTGCCGCTGGCTGCAATCTGGCTGCTGGGCAAGGTGCAGAGTTTGAAATTTGCGATCCAGGATAAGGTGTATGGATAAAGAAACAGGATGTCAGATTTAACATCCTGTCTTTACAAAATCGGAAGTGAAACTGCAATATTTTCGGAAGTCAAAAAGGTTAAAAGAACGCGGTCTGCTACGACAGGCCGTTTTCTTTTCGGAAAGGAGGTCTGACCTATGGCAACCACAAGAATCATGCCGCTTCATGTCGGCAAGGGCCGCACAGAAAGTCGGGCGATCAGTGACATCATCGACTATGTGGCCAATCCAAAGAAAACAGATAACGGCAGGCTCATTACCGGCTATGCGTGTGACAGTCGGACTGCGGATGCAGAGTTCCTTCTGGCAAAGCGACAGTACCTTGCCGCGACCGGACGAGTGCGAGGTGCGGACGATGTGATTGCCTATCATGTGCGCCAGTCTTTCCGCCCCGGAGAGATCACTCCGGAAGAAGCCAACCTGCTGGGCGTAGAATTTGCCAAGCGTTTTACCAAGGGCAATCATGCTTTTGTGGTCTGTACTCACATAGACAAGTCTCACATTCATAATCACATTATCTGGTCATCGGTCAGCTTAGAATATGACCGGAAGTTCCGAAACTTTTGGGGCAGCACCAAGGCGGTTCGTCGGATAAGTGACACCATCTGCATTGAGAATGGACTGTCCATTGTAGAGAATCCGAACCCTCATGGAAAGAGCTATAACAAATGGCTGGGCGATCAGGCAAAGCCATCTCACCGAGAGCTGCTTCGTGTGGCGATTGACAACGCATTATCACAAAGCCCTGCTAATTTTGAGGAACTGCTGAAGCTACTGAAAGAGTCCGACTGTGAAGTATCAAAGCGCGGAAAATCGTATCGCCTGAAGCTCCCCGGTTGGGAGAAAGCCGCCCGCATGGACAGCCTGGGCGAAGGATATGGATTGGAAGATTTGCAGGCAGTTCTCTCCGGGAAGAAAGCGCATATCCCACGAAAGAAAACAGTCACACAGGCAGAGCCGCCGAAGGTCAATCTGCTGGTGGACATTCAGGCAAAATTGCAGGCAGGAAAAGGTGCTGGTTATGCTCGATGGGCCAAGGTTTTCAATCTGAAACAAATGGCACAGACCATGAATTACTTGTCAGAGCATAACCTGCTGGAGTATGCGGTTTTGGAAGAAAAGGCTGCGGCTGCCACGGCACATCACAATGAGCTTTCGGCGCAGATCAAAGCGGCTGAAAAGCGCATGGCAGAGATTGCTGTTCTGCGTACTCACATCGTAAATTATGCCAAGACCCGTGAGGTCTATGTGGCATACCGCAAGGCGGGCTACTCTAAGAAATTCCGGGAGGAACATGAGGAAGAAATTCTGCTCCACCAGGCTGCTAAGAATGCCTTTGATGAGATGGGAGTCAAGAAGCTGCCCAAGGTCAAAGAGTTGCAGACGGAGTACGCGAAATTGCTGGAAGAAAAGAAAAAGACCTATGCCGAGTACCGACGTTCCCGTGAGGAAATGCGGGAGCTTTTAACGGCAAAGGCCAATGTGGATCGAGTGTTGAAAATGGAGGTAGAACAGGATGTTGAAAAAGAAAAAGACCACGGCCAGCGGTAAGCTGGTCCTGGTCAAAAGCGTTCGCAGAACGCGCAGCCACAGAATGAAATTCTGTGTTCAAAGGGGCTTGGGGGCACTGCCCTCAACAAGCAGTTTGTGGCGAAATGGATAGCCACAAGCATTGCTTGCCACAATATGCTGCGCATAAAATGAAAAAACTAACGACGGGACGCTTACTGCCTCCTATCGTTAGTTTTCTGTGTTTAAGCGACTTATAAAACCAATCAGCATAATCAGATCGTCATCTGACATCTTTCTCATTCCGTCCAAAGCCTTCTTGATAAGCTGAGGGTTATTCTCCTGTGCATCAAAAAATTGAAGCGGCGTGATTTCAAAATACTCACAGATGTTGAGAAACTGCTTCATAGACGGCATAGAACGCCCGGAAGAAATCGCCTGAATATAGCTTCTGTTCTGCCCTAACTCCATGCTCATCTGATATTCTGAAACGCCTTTTTTCAATCGTAATTCTGTGATTCGATTGCGGATAAATTCTTCGTCCATACGCTCACCTCTCTGCTCTTTTAGCATAGCAGAAAGCAATTCTTGATACTTCGTATGTGTTGTGTTATAATTTTGTAATATAACCTTTATACGCATTATTATTTACGTTATTTTTGCTTTATATGCGTAATCAAGGCAGTTATCAAGGGTGATTTGTATGAATCAGTATGCCTGTGCCATTACCGGCCACAGACCAACAAGATTTTGCTTTGGATATAATGAGGAAGATCCTCTATGCCAAAAGCTGAAAGAATGTCTCCTGGAGCAGTTTCGCATACTCCATGACGAGAAATTTGTCCGTACTTTTTTTGTCGGCGGTGCTCTTGGTGTGGATATGTGGGCTGGAGAACAGCTGCTAACATTGAGAGCACAAACAGGATACGAGGATATTAAAATTATCGTTGTAATTCCCTTCATCGGCTATGACTCTAAATGGCCGGATCAGAGTAGACATAGATTGAAAAAGCTGATCCAAAACGCAAACGATTCGATTGTTATTTCACATTCTGCGGATGTTTCCAGTTATAAAAAAAGAAATTATTATATGGTCGATCATGCAGAGTACATCATCGGTGTGTTTGATAATCAGAAAAAGCTGCGCTCAGGCACAGCACAGACAGTCAATTATGCCTTGCATCAGGGAAAAGTAATCACTCTGATCCATCCAGATACTATGGAAATAACAACCCCTACGACTTAACAAATTCACAAAAATTTTTCATTGGCATTTCCAACAAAATATTTTCATTGAAGGAGTGCTGTGATATAATAAAATATAAAACTATGCTCAGAACAAATGGTGCCGCTATGAACAAATATATTGAACAGCAATTTGCTGCTTTAAGATACGAAAAAAATATTTTGGTTGTTGAAGAAACTACATCTGCTGGTGGATGCGGCTCCTTCAACGCGGCTTCTTCATGTCCTGCGTCAGCCTGTCTTTATGACAGTGCGGCGTG
Source organism: Alitiscatomonas aceti (assembly GCF_025567195.1). Lineage (NCBI taxonomy): Bacteria > Bacillati > Bacillota > Clostridia > Lachnospirales > Lachnospiraceae > Alitiscatomonas > Alitiscatomonas aceti. The sequence continues at coordinate 27,868 of NZ_JAOQJF010000010.1, forward strand.
GGGCTTTTTTATTGCCTGAAAGGAGTATGAGAACATGAGTTTGCCAAAGCGTGATGGCGTACATGACCGCTACTATCTGATCCACAAGCCGGACACTTCCCCGGAGGTGCTGGTGGAGGCGGATCTCTGCATTCAGGATGTGCTGAACGGAACCGCTCGTGAAAATCACTCCGCCTACCCGACCGTGGTGCGAAATCACAACGGGACACCCTTTCTTCCCAGCCAGCTGTTGGATCGGTATCTGTCCAAACTGCCTTTGAAGGGATTTCCCTATGAGGAAGCTGTTATATTCTGCGATGCCCTGCGGCGGTTGGTGGGCTGGCAGGAGATCCGCTATACATTGGAGAAATACATAGAAAAGCAGGTGCAGGAGCGGTTCTTCCTTGTGGGAGAGCGGGATGATGGCTTTACCGTCTTTCCACCCTGCACCGTGTGGCCGGAATTGCGTCCGGAGGATGTGGATGAAGGCCTGCTGCGCTTTGCCTGCTATGTGGCGGTCTGCCATACGGTGTACGGGCAGAGTTTTGAATCCCTCACCACCGAGCACATCCTCGGCCTGGTCTCCCAGCTTCGCCCAGATATGGTGAAGCAACTGAAAACAGCCGGCAGCGGCAAATTGCCAAAGGACATCCAGCGCCGTAAGACGGAGCATTTCACCGCATCAGCCAACGATGCGTTTGCCACCATCCGCATCACGGCTAAGGCCGCCACCGAAGAGTGCTATGCGGAAATCTTGGACTACCTGTGTGCGGTGCTTTCTCAGGAGGAATTTCCCCGCAGTTACTCGGTGGAGTTCTGTGGAAAGGAAAAACTCTATCTGCCCATTCCTGGACTTCCTAAAAGGGGAGTCAATCAGCTCTTTGCCTGCGCTGTGCAGCACCCCGATCTGCATCCGGCTATAGAGCGATACGCTCGTCTGGCCATGCGGGAGTATGAGTACTATGAAAACTTTGCTGATGAGTTCTGCGCGATGCCCGGCACCTTTGCTGTGTTCGCCCTGGGACTGGAGGGAGAACGATGGGCACCGCTGGTAACGGAGTATCTGGATTTCTGCGACGACGAGCACTCCTCACTGCAAGGAAAATTTCTTCATGCCTTGATCCGGAAGTTTGGTTTTCAACCATGGACGCTGGGGGTATTGGTGCGGGGCGCATTGTCTATGCAGTGGTTGGAGCCTGCCAAGGAATTTCGCAGCCTGATTGCCAATGCGGAAAGCCTGGATGCGCTGCTGACAGTCAAGCGCCGCTTTTCCGCCTATCTCCTGCCGGAAGAGGACAAGGACCCGAAATTCCGGGCCATCGCTTGGCAGAGCCTGCTCTGGGCCATCTGGGGAAAGAATTCCGAAAATGGTGGTAGCAAGGTCATCAAGACAGCACCGAAGGAACTGAAAGAGAAATACCAGCAGGTATTTGCGTGAGGAGGAAGTAGAATGAACAGCGAACAGATCACAGCATTTTTGCAAGAGCATTGGTACATTACCTCGGTGCTCATCGGGGCCGTGATTTTAATTGGGGCGATCCGCAACTGGAACTGGCTCTGCGACCCCACTGGTACGCGGGATGCTCATCGACACAGCAGAGGATACCGGCGTGTGGTTTTCTTTCTGCTGGGTGTCCTCCTGATTGTGGTGAGTATCTGGGGATTTGTGCTGAAGTTGAAATAGGAGGAGCAATCCCATGACCCAAGAAGAACAAATCCGACTCTATCGGCTGATGGAAAAACTCAACTGGTTTTTCCACCAAGAGATGCACTACCTGAATAGAGATATTGCGGAAAAGACCGCACGGGAGTGTTACCCGGAGATTCGGGATTTTACATACGATATTTTGTGGAATGACCTGCCCAAAGAGGTGCAGGAGCAGCTCATGGACGAGGAGGAATCCCTATGAGTACGCTGATTGGCTCTTTTGATGGTCTGCACGACAACAGAGTCCTGTGCTACTGCGCTGACTTTGAAGCCCATACTCTGCACATGGATACCCAGACCGAGGCCGGAGAGAAAGTATCTGTTCGCTTTACCGGCCTGCTGGCCCACTGGTTTGAGAATGTAATCCAGGACAACATCCTCTTTGGCATGGACGAGATCACCGTGGACGGTTTTTTTGAACAGTATAAAGACCTGCTGGACGGTACCATCCCTTACGGCTTTCCCGCCTGTTGCGGCATCGAGGAACTGCGGGAGCGCATGGATCGGGAGCACATCCGGGTATTTGTCATTGATTCTTCCCTTGGGCTGTGCGGATTTGTATTGGCTCAGGAGGTGAAACTGCAATGTCCATAACTGCCTATAAAGTGGAAGCCGTCGGTCATGACCGAACCGGAGAAGATTATGGCTATGTAAATATCATGTATCGTTATGGCAACAAGCAGTCCTGTCCTCGGCCAGATCAATGTGAAAAGGTAGAGGTCATGTGGGCGGATGAGAGCGTCTACGGGCCGCCTGCTCCTGGCAGCAAGGTGGGCGATTTTATAAAGACATGGCTGATGGGCTCCTGGGACTGCGGAGTATTTACCCACCGGGAGATTGCCCAGCGGCTGATGGATACCTTCACTGGCCTGAAACTCAAGGAGCTGGAATGGTTCGAGAACCCCAGAGAAAAGACGCTGAAAAACGGAAAGCCCCGTGCACGCCGGGCCAAGTGGCTGCCGGAGCGGGAGGTAGATCTGGTGTACCTCTACTCCGACCACTATCTTGACGCAAGAAATCCAACTCCCACCGAAACCGACTTCTTCACGGTTACAAGGATGGATGCCTGGGGCATGAGCACCTGGTTTATGTGTACCCCACAGGCCGCCGGGAAGCTAATCGCCATGAATTACGACAATCTGACCGTCAAGGAAACCACCATTGTGGGATAAGAGGAGAATGCGGCATGATCGGGACAGATGAAAACTGGGCGGTGCTCCATGTGGAGGTCATCTTCTGGAGCGGCAAGCGAAAAACGCCCCCCAGCCTGGTCAGTGGAAAGTATTGTCCCCATTTTATGGTTATTGGAACTACGGAATATCTGGGTGTATGCTTTCTGGACGGAACCGAGTGTATATTTGATACACCGGCTTTTGGAAATGCCCAGCCTCTCTATCCAGATACCATTGACTACGCCCCGCTGGAAAACAATGCGGAATTTTTGATCTATGAGAGAGCCAATGCCGTTGGCAAGGGCCGGGTGCTGGGCCGAACCGTTCCCTATCAAGTGAAACAACAACGAAAGTAGGTGCCTTATGTACCAAATTGCATATATTGGCCGCTGGGAGACCCTCCCGGAACCGGCTGCTGCCATCTGTGACCATGACACTCCCAAGCTGGAGGCGCTGCTTCAAGGCGGTCTGGATTTAGATGTTCCCATCCAGCTCAGCGAATACATCAAGCTGATGCCATTGGAGATCGCGGTTTTTCGGAATGATGTGCCCATGATCCATTTCCTGTTGGAGCATGGAGCTGATCCCGGTCTGGCAGAGGAACAGCCCCTGCTGCTCACCGCCGCCCGCTGTTGTGGGCCGGAGGTGGTGGCCCTCTTTGCGGGACAGGCCGCAATACTCTCCCCGAAGCAGAAAGAGCGGGCCTTCCAGGAAGTGCGCTGGGGACAGCGAGCGGAGAATATCCAGGTGCTGGAACAGGCCGGGATCACAGTGGACAAGTTTGGCGGCGAGGCATTTCGGGCCGCTGTGTCTGAGGGCAATACCAAACTTGCCCGGTTGCTTCTGGAAAAAGGGGCAGACATCAATTACCACAAGCCGGACATGGTGTTTCCGAACGCCTCCACCGCTGTCACCGAAGCTGTCCGACACAAAAATCTCCCCATGGTGCGCTGGCTTATTGAGCAAGGAGCCGACATCACCATTGCTGACAAATACGGCGACCGTCCCTACAGTGTGGCGGTGCAGAACAAGAATCAGGAGATGGCCGACTACTTAAAAGCCCTGGAACCGGAGGACTGGCACAACGAACAGGAAAAGGCCCGGCAGCTCATGCCCTATAAGCTGCCTGCCAAGCTGGTGGAATACTTGAAGACCGGCCCCCTACGGCTGGAGTTCCCGGATCAGGAATGGGTGAAGTGGGCGGAACTCTACTCCTTCATGGATGTGCAGGAGATGACCTGGAAACGGAAGAAGCTGCTCTCCCTGATGGTGCAGATGGACAACTACAGCGACTATCTGCTGCTGTGGAGCCCCAGGGACAAGAAGCTGTGGTATCTGGACATCGAGCATGAGGAATTCCACCCTCTGGCCAAATGGGATGACTTCATCGCAGATCCCGGTCGGTATCTGAACGGGATGATCGAGGGCGAGTTTGAGGAATAAGGAGCAAACCGATGACAGAAGAAAACAGAACCTACATCACCCATCTCAAGGTCACGGATGTCCCGTGGCACCGGCTCACCACCGCCTATGGCCGGGGGACGGATTTTCCCGCACACCTGACCGTGCTGGAGCAGATGCGTGATTTGGCGTCCGTCAAAGAGTCCCTCTACGAGCTCACCACCAACATGGAGCACCAGAGTACCCTTTGGCACGCCACCCCCTTTGGCATGGTGTTCCTGAGCCGAATTCTGGAGAAGGCCCTCGCAGACAGCGGGCAGAACCCCGCAGCCCATTTCCTGGCCGGGGAGCTGCTGGACTTCTTCTCCTGCATCCTCCAGTGCTTCCGTGATGGAGATGAGATGGAACACGCCGAGCCGCTGCCGCTGTTCTCCGATCTGCTGAAGGAAGAATACCTGTGGTCGGAGGAATACGACGAGGAAGAAGATGAGATGCGCTACGAGGAGGACGAGGTCTTCCCCGATGACCTGTTCTATAGCTTCTATTACTACTCCTGGCAGGCGGTGAAAGCCTACCAGGATGTATTGAAGCAAGTCCCGGCAGAGTTTGCCCAGCCTGCTGCCGCAGTGCTGGAACTGCTGTAAAGGAGGCTGCACAGATGTTTGAAGAATTCTATGAGATATACGAGCCCGAGGAACAGGAAGTGGTCGCTCTGATCAACCGCTGCATTGGGGGCGGATTTAACTGGAAAGGCAACTTTTGGGAAATGACCGTTGTGACGCTGGGTATCGTGTTCTGTGACACCGGCAAGGTCAGTACCAAAGAGGAGCGGCTGGAGTGGCCGGTCACCGATGAGGAGCGTAACAGCGAAAAGGGCTGGGAACGCTTTCAAAACGAGCAGATCTGCCGCCTGAAGATCCGCCGGATGAAAGAGGAATGGGCAAAAGATCTGGTGGCATGGCCCTGGTGTATCTCCCAGGTGGTCAAGGCCCACGAGGACTGTCCGGAACTTCAAGCCGTTCTGGACGAGTACCACAAGCCGGTGGTGATCCAGGACCAGGTGCTGGGTGAGCTGAAGCTGGACAAGGACTATGATACCTTCGAGGGAGAGATCCAGTGGTGCGGAAAGGATGTGCTCCTTTCTCTGGAGGTCAATGCTGAAAGCAAGCCCTCCTGGACCCGCGCCCGCAGTGCCGCCAAGAAGCTGCTGGCCGACTGTGAAACCTGGGACAAAGCCATGCGGGAGCTTGCGGCAAAGAACCTGACCGAGCTGGCTAACAACTGGCTTTCCCAGGATGAGGAAAACCCCCGCGATCCGGAAACAGACCCCATCACAGAGGAAGAACTGGCCCGGCGGATCAGCATGACGAGCCTGTCCGTCACCTCCGGCGGCAGCTTCACCGCCTGGTTTGACTGCGACGAGATGTTCACTGACCATGCGGTGACGGTCTACGGCTCCTTGAAAAAGGGCCTCAAAACTGCCAATATTGAGGGGTAAGGAGGATAACATTATGAAACTGAACTGTAAACGCATTGATTTTACATATACCCCCGGCGAGGAAATCTTCAACTTTCCCGAGGAATCGGGACTGCCCTTTCTTTTCGATGTAGAGGAAGAACTGACGGCTAATCCTGCCGCTATGGATGCGGTGGGAGAAATGCTGGATGAAGCGGAGAAATTGGCGGAGAAGGCCAAAGCCGCCATCAAAGCGGCACTGGCGGACGAGGACAGCCGCTACCATAGCGTTGTGACATTTTTCATGGAGTTCTACCGGGACGATGTAGACCCGGATATTGCGGCGGAACTTTTTCCGGGAACCGACCCGGCCAAGCTGTCCTTTGCCGAGATGGTAGACTTTTTGCGGCTTGATCGCTTTGGCAGCCTGGTGGATTACAAGATGGATCAACAAGTTTTCATTATGGATCTGTCCTTCAACCCGGAGATCACCGACGAGCTGATGGTGATCTACTTTGACTTGAACAAGGAGATTTTTTGTATTACTGATGAAAGCTGAGGTGGTACTCTATGACGAAAGAACGCATCCCCATTTCCGGCGATCTGGGCAGCAAGGTCAAGCAGCTGATGGAGTACGCTGGGTGGTACGAAGGCCGCAGTGTGGATATTTCCATTGCGGAGAAGTATTACGCCAATCATGGCGTCCCGATGATGAAGACCACCCAGCGGTTTTACCGCAAGTATTTCGGCCTGTGCTGTGAGTGGTACCTGGCGCAGAAAAAGCTGAACTGGGCGGCTGACTTTGAGTTTGCTTTGTTCCCTTACCTGGTCAATGGGATCAAAAACCATTTGGAGGACGCCTATTTCCGGGATATGTCCGGCTGTGAGCTGGCGGAGATCGAACAGGCTGCCGGTCAGAAGTGCCAGCCCATCGGTCATATCGGCTACTACTACCCGGCGGAGGTTTGGATCTCCGAGTACGGGAAACTATATGCGAAATATGAGTATCAGGATGAGATTGAGTGCTTTCCAGATGTGTTTGCCCTGATTGAACGGGAGTTGCGGCAGTGCAAATTTGATTCCGCTGCCATGAAAACGGTTGAGGCACTGGACGGAAAGATATGACGAAGCAACAAGGAGGAACTGATTATGAACATGAAAGAAAAACTGGAGTCGTTGGGCAGAAACAGCATTCAGCTGAAAATTGCCAGAAAAGAAACATACAAGCTGGGCGCTACCCGCTTCGGCGGAAAGCCGGATGTGCCCCCGGACTTCGTTTGGCCTACTTATGAGGGCGAGAGCTATGACCATGTGGTAAAAGATCGTCCTCTCACTTTCCTGGCCCAGTTCAACTGTGAGGAGCTGGCCCAGTTTGACAAAGAGCATCTTCTGCCCGATCACGGTCTGCTGTCCTTCTTCTATGAAACGGATACCCAGTGCTGGGGCTATGACCCCAAGGATAAGGGTTGCGCCCGCGTCTATTGGTTTGAGGATCTTTCGGCGCTGTCCGCAGCAAACTTTCCTGCGGATATGGAGGAAGATTTCAAGTTTCCTATGGTCAAAATCAAGATGGACTCAAAATACTCCTATCCTTCCTGGCAGGATTTCAGCGAGATGTTCCCCGATGAGAAAGACTACGATGCCTTTGATCTTGTATGGAACGAGCTGACCGACGAAACCCCGGAGAACCGCTCCCAGCTGCTGGGCTGGCCCGATGTGATCCAGAACAGTATGTTTGCCGAATGTGATTTGGTGACCCAGGGCTACTATCTGGGCAATGGTTGGGTTAAGATTCCAAAGGAGGTCCGTCAGCAGGCGGAAGAAACGGCCAGAGACCGATGGATGCTGCTGTTCCAGCTGGATACCGTGGAGCTTGGCGACTTTGAGCTGATGTTCGGAGACTGCGGGCACATCTATTTCTACATTACCAAAGAGGATCTGGCAGCCCGCCGCTTCGACCGGATCTGGCTGATCCTCCAGTGCTATTAAAACTATGAAACAGGACTTTCCGATTTGGCGCAGTCAAATATTGCAGAATCCGCGGGACATTTCACCGCTGAAATTCGGAATGTCACAGGATGAGGTCATAGAAATCTTTGGCAAGCCCGATGCCGTTTCCACCATGAGGAGCGGCGGGAAACCTTTGATCCTCAAATACCATGACATTGAACTGCATTTCGATAGAAAGGCTCCTCATGGACTCTACTTAATTTACAGCGACAATGAGATCGAGTTGAGCGTCACAGCCGAGCACGAAGAAACGCTGCAACCAATCGCCAACACAGAGCCGGTGGACAACGAATTTTTCCTTCGGGATGGAGCGGTCTATTTCTCCGGCCTATATGAAAACGGTCTGCTCAAAGGTGTTGCGCCCAAAGACTTCTGCTGCTGGCATTACTGGGGTAAGTCCTCTGCGGCCTGCTTTCTCGGCGGGATTCGCCTTCGTGGAGCAGACCCGGCATCGTTTCGGGTGTTAAACTATGCCTACGCCATGGACAAAACAGCCGTCTACACCACCAGCGGAAGAATCCCAGATGTAGAGCTGGCAGCCTTCCAGGTATTAGACAACGGCCAGAACGATTCGGGTGCGCCCCAGGGATATGCAAAGGACGGCCGGCAGGTCTACTTCCACAACGGGGACGGCAAGGTGAAGATCATCAAGGGTGCGGAAGTTTCCTCTTTCCGCTCGTTGGGCGATACCTATTTTGCCAGAGATGAGAAGCGGATCTATGCCTACGGCAAGCAGCTTTCCAAAGCAGAGCTGACTTCCTGGGAACTGCTTGGGCACTGGTATTCCCGCGATGCCAAGCGGGTGTACTACCTCAACCGAGAGATCAAGGGCGCGGATCGGGACAGTTTTACAGTTTGCACTCCTGTGGACGCGGCTCCACTTGTCGATCATCTGGCCCGCGACAAAGACCATTTTTACCAAAATGATGAGATAATGGAAGAAACGCTGTGGCTGGAACAGCTGCGCAAAATGACCCAAGAACCGTAAACGGAGGAAAACGGCTATGGACTATTTGAAGATATTGCATGAAAACCCTGATTTGGCGGATGAATTTGATTCGCTGTTTGACTTCTTCCTGCTGGATGAGTTATCCCCGCGGGATGAGGCGGACGGCCGAGCAACCTTCACACTGCCCGGCATGGCTTTTGCCAGAGATGGCTCCGGCGGAGAATACCATCTGCTGGAAGATGGCTCCATTGGATATTACAGCAGCGAAGGGGAGGCAGGCCGTCTGGCCGAGAGCATGGACGATCTCTTTTCCCTGCTTGTGAATTGTATCTGCTGGCACGACTGCTGTGACGCAAAGCAGTATGTGGATTCCAAGACATTGGAGGAGTATGGGCAGAGACATCGCAACTGTAACTTGGAAGATATGGATATGGACAGCTTGCGGCGGGTGTCTGATGCGCTCGGCATCCCTACCGGTGAGCCGCTGGCTCCGGTTCTGGAGCGGTTCCGCAAAGCAACCCAGCGTGAGCCTGTGTATCAGTGTATATTCCACGAGGACGACGGAAGCCTGACCGAATCATACGGTTTGATGTTTGAATGAGAAAGGAGCAATCACGATGAAAGCATTTGACCCCAATTATAAACTGCTGGACGAGATGTATCAGGACGATTACTATCCTGCTTCTCTGGTGGACAAGGTCAAGGACGAGCTTCAGAAGGTCATCGACCTGCTGGAGAACGGCGAAACCGACCCCGAAGTGGTACAGGAAACGCTGGACGAGGCGGTCTGCGGCATCAATGATCTCCAGGAGGAGTTTGACGAGAACGACAGCGAGATCGAAACGGTGGCACGGGAATGCATTGCGGCAACTGTGGCCTACATTCTGGAGTGGTTCAACATCCCCATCGACACCGAGGAGGCTATCCGGGAACGGGACTGGTGAGCCCTATGACAGAAAAAGAACTGGCCGTTTGTGATGAGTGCGGCAGCCTGTTTTTCAAAGGCTCCTCACAGATGATGGGGCTGTGCCCGGAATGTGCCCATATTCTTTATGGCTACCCGAATTGTGACCATCATTTTCAGGATGGCCGGTGTGTGAACTGCTATTGGGATGGCTCAAAGAGTGTGTACATCAAGAAACAAAATCAACAGGAGGAAACTGATATGCCTACAACTGAATGGCTGAACAAATACGAAGCAATCAAGAACAAACTGACCTGTAAAGATGACTTGGAGGCCCATTTCACAGAGAAAGTGATTGGGAACATGGCGGTGGATGTACTGGACATCGGTGCCGTCCATTTCCCCACCGGGCAGATCTTCGCCTGCGATCCGCTGGTGGAGCTGGAGGACACTCTGCCGTTTATGCAGACCATCCCCGCCGGGACTTACCCCGTAAAGATCTGTGTGGTGCCCAGCGAACAATACGGCGACCGCTATGCCTGCGTCAAGGTGGAGGTTTCTCAGGAAAAGCCTGTCCGCTATGAGCTGGGCATGGTGGGCAACGAGGATCTGGACGAGGAATTGGGCGAGGACGAGTATTTTGGCTTTGGCGTAGACGCTGGAATGGGCTGTGTTGCGGACATCCAGACCCAGGCGGCCTTCAAGACCTACTGGGCCAAGCGGCTGGAGGAGGACCCGGACATCGACCCCTACAACGACCTGTTCTGCGATCTCCTGGAGGAAAACGCCAAAGCCCACCCCAAATATCAGGGAGACTGCGGCGACTGGCTCAACTGGACGGTGCCGGACACGGACTGCAATCTGCCCATCTTTGCCTCTGGCTGGGGTGACGGTTACTATCCCGTCTACTTCGGCTATGACGCAAAGGGCGAAGTCTGCGCCGTGTATGTGCGCTTCATCGACATTGAAGCCAGTTACAAAGAGCAGGAATAAGGAGGCGCGCTATGGAATTACCAAAACGGGCGCGGACAGTGAACTGGGAGAGCGGTGTCCTGACCTTAGACGGAGAAAAGCAGTTTGAAGTCCCGGAACTGACCGTAGAGATCATGGAGCAGCTGGCCGGTTACACCCTGGTGGGCTTCCATGTGAAAAGCTATCCGGTGACGGATGAACTGCTTGCCCCTTTTGCCGGACATAAAAGCATGGCCAACTTCGGCGTGGAGGACGGTGCGCTCACTGACGCCTGTTTCCCCGTTTTTTCCGCTATGCCCAAGCTGCGTTATCTGCTGCTGGACGGTAACGCCGCCATCCACGGCAGCAGTCTGTCCGCTCTGCAAGGCTGCAAGCTGGACCTTCTGACGCTCAACCGTACCGGGCTGGATGATGCCGGTCTGCTCCAGGCGGCCTCCATCTCCAAGCTCTCCCACATCCAGATCGACCATACCGCCGTTACCTATGAGGGCCTGCTGGCCATCGCTGGCAACAACCGTATCGAGCCAGTGGCCCATGTGCAATTCACCCAGGAGCAGATGGAACACTTCTTCCAGCTCCAGCGGGAAAAGGCCAAAAAGCCCGTCCAGCTGGATGAGCAGGCGGCGGCGGAATGCCGCAGGGTGCTGTCCGCTTTCTTTGCCGAGATGACGCAGTGGGAGCAGTACATGGAGCAGGCCGGGTTTGAAGGTGCTGAGGCAGTGCCCCGTCTGCTGACGATCTGGGAGAAATATGTGAGCGAAAAGCCCCGTCCGGGCTATCGACCTCTGGGCCTCTCATACAGCGCCCAGGGCACCTACAACGGGGAAGAATTCCTTGACGCAGAGCAGATCACCAAAAACAAGCTCTACATCTACACCAGGGAGAAAAACACCGGCTTTGACCGCCGCTTTCTTATGAAGCGTGTGGGCGAAGGCTGGAAGATTGATGCGGTGCAGGAGCGGCTGAACGGCTGGCAGCGCACGGAAGTGTGAGGCATCACATGGCTTGGGAATATGAAACCTTTGGCCCGGACGGTCAATGCAAATTGTTCGGTGTGAACATCTTTGACTACAACTGGCAAACCACCGGCAAGCGAGTAAAAGTCAAAGACCCGATCTATCACCAAGACCATACCTTCGAGGTCTGGCAGGTAGAGATTGACGGACAGATCCACCGCTTTGCCGCCGGAGAGTTCTCCAACTGCGTGTGGGGATTTTATTTAGAGAAAGACGGAAGAGAGGAGCGTGTGGGCGCATGAGCCGAATTGTCGATAAACCCTACTTTACATACAGTGCATACAACGCCCTGACCTCCGGCATTCAGGTGAAATGCCCCAAGTGCCACGGCGCGGGTGTGGTGACAGCGGATGAGGATAACGTCTATTTCCGCTGTTTGAGTTGCGGCCATCAGGAGACCCGCGACCGGACGATCTACCGCTATGATGTCCATAACCAGTGCAAAAACTGCGGCAGATACTATCGGGTGGATATTGAAGATGAGGCAAAGCAGCAGTTTTCCGTTCTCCATGTGGCCTGTCCCTATTGTGGAACAACCATGTCAGGAGAAGTTCATAAAACAGCGGAGGCGTTTTCATATATTGGCGAAATCAGGGATGGACGAGAACCTTATTTCAGGTTGGAACTATGGTTTTTGACCTCCTTCCAGGGTAAGTCGGTCTGGGCACTCAACCGGGAACATCTTGCCTATTTGATCGGCTATCTCAGCGCCGACCTGCGGGAAAAGCCGCTGGGAAGAGCGAAAATGACCCAGGCTGACCATCTCCCCACCTTCATGAAAACCGCAAAGAACCGGGAGCGGATCGTGAAGCTGCTGAGGCAAATGCAGGAGGAATGAGGATGGAACAGGAAGTTATTTTCAACGGCCAAATTCTTACCCTGACTCGGTTTTGGGCAACAGGAGAACCTTGCCTGTGGATTACCGACCCGGAGCAGATCGGGATGCCTAAAATGGAATTTGTGGGAGGCCACCCGGACGAATATTGCATTTTCCTGAAAAATCTGACGGAAACAGAGCTGGCACAGATCACATCTCTGGACGGTGCTCCACTGGATGTAAAAGAAGAACGAAACGACATCGAATGAGGAGAACACTATGAAAGACCTTTGCCAATACGGAAACCGACCGGAGGACGAATGGGAAATCTTGCCCTGGATACCAGACCCGCGCCCGCCCTTCAAAATTTGGGCGAAGCCGGAGCAGATCGCGCCATTCTTTCTCATTCCCCACCACCCCTATGCGATCTCCCTTCTGCTGAAAATCAGTGACGGATTCCGGACAGAGGAATTCCGACGGCTGGGACTGATCGGCAGCAGCGAGGATTGGGAGCGGCTTGTCCGGGGCGTGATCCAGGAGTTCGAGGAAAACAACAGCGGCGTGGATCTGTTTCACTTCGACTCCGACGAAGATGTGTTCTGCGTGTACTCCCAATACATCGATGACCTGATGCTGCTGTCCAAAATGATCCGGGCGGCCTGTGACAATGAAAAAACGATGGGGATGTATCTGAACATGAGCGAGGTTGCGAAAGCATGAAAGAGTTGACCACTCAAACAGGGATTATAGTAAAATGCAGTAAAACGGCCATTGAATTTTTCCAAAATGCTCAATCAGTGGATTTCTTCTCTGCACTGGAGATTCCGAAGGAATTCCAAGACATAGCGGTTGAGTTTTATGATTTGATTCTGGAAAACGACCATCCTACAGCTTTGCTGGGCTGTCGCGGCAATTATGATATTGCGGTACAGATAGATGAAGTAACCGGCACCATGACGGGGTGGCATTGGTTCAAATGAGGGAAATGGAATGATCGAGTACATCAAACTCTTTTGGGAGGGCGCACCGGAGGGAGAACCGTCGGTGATCCTCTATGAAGTGGATACAGGAAATGAGCGGCTGGCTCTCCGCTCCATTGACATCTTTATGGACGGTCACACCCACAACATACCTGACCTTTACGAAGACGCTATCGAGATCACGCCGATCCCCACCGTAGATGAACTGAACGCTCATGTCTGGGGCGAGGAATTCCACGCCTGCGTCATAGAGAAAGCGGAATTTGAGGCCATCTGGGAAAGCCACACCTATGATGGAGCGTTAAAAGAATCAGGAGGGTTCTGATGAAACAGACAGATATTTATACCGAAGCTCTGACCTGTCTGCGCTCCATCCTTCTGGCAGACCATCCAGAATTTCAAAACTGGATCGACTGGCTGGAGAGGGATATTCAGGACTGGACCCAGCGCCGTGAGGTTGCCCACCATCTTCGGGCATACGGCGGCATGGGCTCGTTCAATGACCTGCCCAGTATGCGTGGAAATCATGACTATATTTTCGGCTTTCTCAAGTCCGTGTGCTATGCCTTCGGCCATCTTTATGGCAAACGGGAAGGCATTTCTCCGGAGGCACTGATGGAGGAGTGCCTGCACGATGTAGAGCAGGCAGCCTATCACCCCCATAAGCCACTGAACCAAGCCATTGCCCAGCACTTGATGCAGGGCGATTTACAGGAAAACCTGGATGCTCTGTGAGGGAAATACAATGCATGACATGAATTTGGAAAAAAACCGCAGTAAAATTCAAACTGCTTATAAAGTAAGCCCCTTCACAAAGGGTACCTGCCCAGAACCGGAGGATGCTGTGAAACGATTTGAAAGCAGGTATACTCCCATCCCCGCAGAGTACCGCTGGCTACTTTTGAACTTCGGCGGCTGCTATTTGGCGGAGCCGTGGATCTTCACACTGAAAGAGTTGGAAGAAGCCTACCCGATTTTTCAAGAGGCTTATGAGGATTACATGAGCGAATATGACCACGGTTCCGCCTTTCCAATCGGAGGATTGGGTGACGGGAGTATCGTATTTATCGACTTGGAGAGCGGCAGAGTCCGGGGCTATAACTGTGACTATGCCGATCTGGAGGAGATTGCCGAGAATTTTTCCAGCCTGCTCCTGGATCTTGTGGAACAGGCATTGGAACTGGGAAAACTATGCAGAGAATTGTGAGGTAAGCGTATGGCAAAGGACATCAGGGAGTGCCTGCTGGAGCAGGTAGGAAAATTTCATCAGTGGCAGGAAATCACTTATCCCGGAAAAACCACCGAGGAGATCGGCGGTGCATGGGAGGTCGATTACCCTGCGTGGAATGATATATTTGATGCCTTTTGCCATGTGTTGACCCAAATGGATGCAGAAACAGCAGACAGCGTCCTACTGGATGAGATGGTCTATCTGATCGCCAGGGACAACGAAGCGGAGGGGTTTATACAGGAGACCACTTCCCATCCCCAATGGTTCGAGCGCCTCTGCCGCAGGGCCGCAGCCTCCAATGAGAGTGAGGCCAAGTGGCAGTTTGCCGCATATCTGTCAGAATGTCCGTGCAGCCAGGAAGTCAAAGACATGATCCTGGACTTCGCAAAGGACCCCAATGAATATGTAAGCCGGCGGGCACTTTTGGCGATGCCCGCTCTGCGTCCTGACTGTGTGGAGCAGTTCGCTCCGCTGTTCTGGGAGCGCAACTGTTACTCTCCTGAACTTCCGGAATACCAGCGGATCGCCGTTCTGGTCTCACTGGACGCCATCCATTCCGACCTGCTTCCACAATACTTGGAACGGGCCAAGCAGGATGGTCGGAGCTATCTGCTGGAACACGCAAAACGAATCGAAGGAGGACTTGCCATGAACGAAAAACTGTCCCGTCCCCAATTCAATCAAATGGATACAACCGAGAAGCAAACGCTGATGGAAAGCTTGGCTGATCGTTATGATATGACCTTTCTCGGTCTACATACTTTTGACCGCTGGGGCCAGAGTTGCACCACCGGCATCTTCGAGAAAGATGGTCGGGAGTTCGTCTTTGTCCCCGGCGATACCGTCACCCTGGGCTGGGAGCAGTTTGCCGTGGGACTGAATCAGGAGAGCCGGGAGGAATTGGAGTATCTGTTC
The DNA here is from genome assembly GCF_025567195.1 of Alitiscatomonas aceti. Taxonomy (NCBI): domain Bacteria; kingdom Bacillati; phylum Bacillota; class Clostridia; order Lachnospirales; family Lachnospiraceae; genus Alitiscatomonas; species Alitiscatomonas aceti. Next base: position 43,378 of record NZ_JAOQJF010000010.1, read on the forward strand.
CGAGAATGGGAAATGGAGCGGGACCCGGAGGAGATGATTCGGGAAAGCATGGCTCCTGTTCGGCAGGCGGCCATTGGACCCATGTTGGTGGGCCGGGAGCTGGAGGAACTCTGCTGGGAGCCGGTCAAGATGGACGATCCCAGGCTGACTGCCCACCCTGACTGGCTGAAGGAATTCCGTGATTTTGCCTGGAGTGACAGCAGCAGTCTTACCTTGCATCAGTCGGCCCGCATTGAGCGGACGGAAAAGGGCTTTCAGATCTGTATCTATAACCGCACAGACTACGATGCGCTTCTTGCCATGCTGCAAAAACAGGGCTTCTCCCTGCCCACGGCGGACGAGTGGGCCTACCTGTGTGGCGGTGGGTGTCGGACCCTGTTTCCATGGGGAGATGGGTTAGACTACTCCATGCGTCTGCACTGGTTTGAGGACATGGATGAGGATGAGAACCGGCCCTATGACATGGAGGAACCCAACTTCTTCGGCCTGTCCATCGCCTATGATCCCTATATGCGGGAAGTGGTGCAGGCTGATAGACTTACCACCTGCGGCGGTGACGGCGGATGCAATATCTGCGGTGGGCTGGGCCCATTTCTCGGTTTCCTACCCTGTTCGCCCCACTGTAAGCCGGAAGTGCAGGAGGACAATGAACTAAACGGAGATTATGACTTTTATCGGCCTATCATTCGGCTGGAGAACTATGATTGACAATAGAAGCTTGATACAAAATAAAGAAAGAGAGGTGCCGACATGGGAGCATGGGGCATAAAAGCATTAGAGCGTGACGAAGGGCTGGATGTACTGGACATCCTCAAAAATGAATATGTACCGGAGCATCCGGTAATGGATCTGGGCGAGATGATCGAACTGATGAAAGAGGAAGTCATGCTGGGATCTGACTTCTCACAAATCGACTTCCTCTTTGACAATACTGCGATGGCTCTGGCAGAGCTGTATTTCCAATGGAAGGATAACAGCAAACTGGACTACGATCATGAAGAAGCTATATGGGATAAAGTCACCGGTTTCACAGCATCCAAAGAAGCCCTTGCTTTCCTGCTGCGGCAGCTCACCGACATCAAAAATGAGGTGCCGGACGAGGACGGCATCCGTGAGATTGTGGATCTTTGGAAGAACGAGGACAGCGGTGAGATCGCTCCTGCGTGGTTGGAACACTTGAATCAGCTCATTGATCGACTGGATTCAGAACAGGAGGCGTGACAGATGTATATCAAAAAATATTGGGGCAACTTTATTGGCGGTTCCGATGACAGTCTGAACCTTGTGGCATTTTTAGAGGATCAGAAAAAGGAGGAGATCCCCCTCAGCGAGATTTTCGCCAAGATCGGTCTGGACAAGCAGAACTGGGACTTTCGCCAAACCGTGGAGTACCTGGAGTTTACACATTCCGATGGCGTGGAAATGGACTTCCACTTCGCCATTGATGTGGTCACCGACCTGGCCGCCATCCTGCTGGAGTGCAGCGTCAGTGGCAGTGTAAACCTTCAGGATCTGGACGAGTACAACACCCCCATCCGCCGTATCCGCATCACTGCTACGCCAGAGGAGCATGACGCAATGAACAAGTCCCTGGCGGATTTTGCCCAGAACCCGCTGGAATACGACATCAGCGAGATGATGGGCGAGGATGAGATCACAGATATGGCTTATCAGGTGGAGATGCTGCGGAAAGAGCTGTACGAAGCCTCCGGCCGTAATCGGAACTACCATGTAAAGGCGGAAGATGTAAAACATCTGCTCCCTGACTGGGAGGGTGCCGATGGCTGTATCGCCACCAACCGTATCACGGTGGAGGGCTACAAGGTCGGCTACTGTTACCGGGAGAAGCCGGACGGCGGCTGGGACAGTGGCTGGCGCTTCACCGCTGGTGACGAGAGTGAGGCGTACATGGACGATCCCAACAACGCCGGGATCTACAAACTGAATACGATCTGCAACGACGATCCCGACATCATTCCTCTGCTGAACACCCCCGCCCCCTGCGCCTTTGAGCGGGATGAGAACGGCGTGTTCCAGCAGATCAAAAACTGGAAACCGGACGAGGACGAGGAGGACCCGGATATGGATATTTTGAAGCAGTGCCAGAAGTGGCATGAGGAGAGCAAACAACATAAAATTATTGATGCGCTGGAGGCCATCCCCGCCGAGGAGCGTACCCCTGAGATGGACAGCGAGTTAGCCCGTGCCTATAACAATCTGGCAGACCCACATAAGCCAACTTGCAAAGAAATGCTCAAAAAGGCCCTCGCTCTGCTAAAGCCCCATGAGGAATACTTCGAGGACGACTATTACTGGAACTTCCGCATGGGTTACTCCTACTTTTATCTGGATCAGGAGGGCCGGGCTCTGCGATATTTTGAAAAGGCATTGGAAGCCCGCCCTGGTGACGATGACACCAAAGAGTTTATCGAACGGTGCAAGAAGGGTATTTCTCTGCCGCAGTTCTGGGAGTGCTTCCGGGAGCGGACGGAATCTGCATGGAAGGACTTTGCCCAGCAGGAGGCCCAACTGCGCCAGATGATGGACGAGGACAAGGATCACACCCGCGGCGCCGAACTCGTAGCCCAAATGCAGGAAACCCTGAATCTGGTCTTTGACGAGATTTCCTTCGAGATGGGCTTCAATGGCGAGAAGTATGAGCTGATCCTCACCCCGGAGGGCGACAAGGTCAAGCTGTTTGAGCTGGTCTACTTCCAGAAACACGCCCCCAAGGAGGTGCTGGAGCAGTGGAACATCCTTGTGGGCCGTCAGCCCCTCCAAAACATCGGACTGCGCACCGACGATGGCTGGGACATCTCCGGGGAGGATGTGCAGATCTGGCTGGAGGAGCAGGGTGAAAACAGCTTCGCCATCTCCGCCTACTGTGAAAAGCTGCTGCCTATGCTCCGGGAGGAGGAAGGCCGGGCCTGGTGGATGCTCACTACCCTCACCGACCAAGTGCTGGGCGAGATCCCCCACATGAGATACATAGACAGCTTTGATGTGCTGGAAAAGCCCAAGGCAGAGCCGTCCTTCCTCCTGTCCCAGCTGCCCGACAAACTGCGGGAGCAGGGCCTGGAGCTCTCCACCGACCCGGAAGCCTATTTGGAGAGCTACCTTGGTTACAAAATGGAACCCAAACAGGACCCGGACGCCGATTGGCGGTTGGATACCATGTTGGGCTCCACTTGCTGTGTGCCGCTCATCAACGGCTATCTGAATGCCGACAATGATTTTATGGACGATCTTCACGCCGATGGCGCAGTAGCGGGCTTCTTCTGCTATCCTCTGGACACCTTGCGGGAGGAGGAAGGAACGGAGAAAATCTTCGATTTCCGGGACAAGTTGGAGGAATTGTTCACCACCGGCAACGGCCCGGAAGTGCTCACTCTCACCGGCGGGGCCACCGGCCTCTACTGCGGCTATGTGGACTTCATCGCCTGGGACATCCGGACGGCGCTGAACATGGCGAAAGAGTTCTTTGAAGGCACGGACATCCCATGGGCCATCTTCCACACCTTCCGCCGTGAAGCAGGTTCTGTACCCCTAAAGCAACAAGATGATGGGACAGAAACTGAGAATCAGGATGACGAGTTGGATGAAACGCTTACTGGCATGGACTATATTCCTTATACCCAACAGAACGCCGAAGCATTCTTCGCTCAGCTGGAGCAGTGGAACGACGAGGACGAGTACACCCGCTGCATCCAGGCACTGAATGCCATCCCGGAGGACTGGCGGAACTACCGCATTGCCTACGCCATGGCACGAGCACTGGAGAACTACGCCATCATTGGGGACCATGACGAAGGCACTTTGAAATCCAAGGGAGACAAAGCCCTCCTGAGGGCCATTGAGGTGCTGGAGTCCGTCCGGGAGGAAGGCCAGGACAAGGCGGAGTGGAATATGCGGATGGCCTACGGCTATCAGTATCTCTACGGCCAGGAGGAAAAAGCCATTCCCTACGCCCAGCGTTGGGCGGAGCTGGACCCCGAGGACGAAAATGCCCCGGCAGTAATTCGGGAGTGTAAGGCGGAGATCCGGAAACGCCAGCGCAGCTGGAAGAAGAAGGCCAAATTCGTGCCCGGTGATACCCCATTTGAGGGCTTCGACCTCACCAACTTCTGGGATGATAATTGGTATGCACTGAAAGAATATGTCAGTGAGCCGCCTTCCGATGAGCTGATCGCCAGCGTGGAGGAGGAACTGGGCTACAAGCTGCCCGCCGCCTACATCTGGCTGATGAAGCAGCACAACGGCGGCATTCCGGTGAACACCTGCTATCCCTGCGATGAACCTACCTGCTGGGCAGATGACCATGTGGCCATCACCGGCATTTTCGGCATCGGACGAGAAAAGAGCTGCTCCCTCTGCGGAGAGCTGGGCAGCCAGTTTATGATCGATGAGTGGGAGTATCCTGCCATCGGTGTGGCCATCTGTGACTGTCCAAGCGCCGGACACGATATGATTTTCCTGGACTACCGAGCTTGCGGTCCCCAGGGAGATCCTGCGGTAGTCCATGTGGATCAGGAAAATGACTATAAAATTACCCATCTGGCAGATAGCTTTGAGGAATTTATCCGCGGACTGGAGCATGAATCCCTCTATGATCCGGATGAAGATGCAGAGGATCTTGAGGATGACGCCGACGAGGAGGAAACCGACCATAAGGGTTCCTTTGCCGGATCTGTGCTCCTCTCCAAAGCAGAGTGGGACAAGGAGCAGTTGATCCGAGATCTGCGGGAAGAATGGGGCATCGTGGACGATGAGCCGGCTGAGGGCGACGAAGATGTTGAGAACAGCGATGACGCTGTGGTAATGCGGGTCGGCAATATGATGCTGATCGTGACACTATTCCACGGTCACATCCCTGACAATGAAGCAGAGATCAACGCCGAAAACAACTATATGTGGCCAGAGGCCGTAGAAGTGGCCACAGCGCACAAGGCCCATATCATGGTGGCTGTGTTGGGCGAGGAGGAAAAACTGCTGGAACGAGGTAAGCTGTTCACCAAGGCGATGGCAGTGTGCTGCAAGCAGAAATACGCCACCGGTGTCTACACCAGCGGCGTGGTATTTGAGCCTCGTTTCTATGAGGGCCTTGCCGATATGCTCAAAAAGGACGAACTGCCCATCTTCAACTGGGTTTGGTTCGGCCTGTACCGGAGCGAGGGGGGCCTAAACGGCTACACCTACGGCATGGATGTGTTTGGCAAGGAGGAAATGGAGGTGTTGAACACCGACGCTGAGCCGGAGGAACTACGGGACTTTTTGGCAAGTCTTGCCTCCTATGTGCTGGCGTGTGATGTGACGCTGCAAGACGGCGAGACCATCGGTTTTTCTGCGGACGATAAGCACACCATCACCCGCAGCCCCGGTGTCTCTCTGCCAGAGGAACAGATGACCCTGAAGATCGGTTACGAGCCTATAAAGGGAGATCCGGAGGATGACAGCTGCGACCACTCAGACAATGATGACACACAGGATGAGGAAGAATTCAGTAATCCCGAAGTCTACACAGAGGAGGAGATGGAGGCCGTCGAGGGTCACATTGAGCAGTATTTCGGTAAGGTCGAGAATGTGTTCCACGAGTTGGTCTCCCCGGACATCCATGTGGACATCTGCATCGTGCCGCCCACTGAGGAGCGGGACTATTATACCCTGGTCACCATGGGTATGGGTGCTCACCGGATGAATGTGCCGGAGGAACTGGCGGAATACAAGCTGGAGCGGGCGGAGCTGGCCATTGCCCTGCCTGCGGACTGGAAGCTGGATCAGGAGTCCATGAAAGACGAAAAGTGGTACTGGCCCATCCGCCTGCTGAAATCCTTGGCTCGTCTGCCCATCAACTGTGACAGCTGGTTGGGGCATGGTCATACAGTGGAAAACCGGGAACCATTTGCAGACAACACCAAACTGTGTACTGCTACCCTGATCGGTCCCCAGGGTACGGAGGATGGCAGCGAGGTCTGCACTCTGCCGGGCGGCGAGGAGGTCAACTTCTATCAGGTCATTCCGCTTTATGAGGACGAGTTGGACTATAAACTGGAACATGATGTAGACGCTCTGCTGGACAAGATGGCGGGGATCAGCTTTGTGGTGAACCCCACCCGCCAGGATGCAATCACCCGTGGCACCCTTTCCAATGATGATTTTGACGGTGAGATGGACGATGCTTCCTATCATATCGAGAGCATTGAGGAGAAGGAACTGCCTATTGACCCCATCAATGCTTATAACCATATGGCCATCTACCTGCGCTGGTGTATGGAGCACGACCTGATGGGCGAGGACTTCCTGAAAGAATACAGCGAAGTGGCCAAACAGGTCAAAGATGATTCTGCCAGTGTGGATCTGAGGGAGTTTATCCGGGATGAGCTGGACGGCTGTCTGTTCTCTGTGCTGTTCAATCAGCAAGGCCGTGCATTTGCAGGCTATTACTACGGAGAGGGCGACAGCCCCTACTATCCTGCCGATGTTGACGACAACGCCCTCCGCTTCTTCGGCCCGGGGCGGTATCACTCTGATGAGTTCCAGGATGAAGCCTACCTGTTCATCCCCTTTGACGAGGACTACTATCAGGCTATGGCAGAGGTGATCGAAGAACGCTTTGAAAACTGGCAGGGACAGGACTTCGACGAGGACACGCTGGAGCCTTCCGAGGTGGCTCATGCCATCATGGAGTATCTGGACTGCGAGTGTACCTATTTCCCGACCATGGCAGATGATGACCCCATCATGTCAGCATACAGCTACGCCCAGCGGCTGGGGGTACGGGAAGGCTTTGTTCCCGTGCTTATCCAGGCGGATGATGAAACGCTGTTGGAGTGTTTGGTAATGAACGCCGATCCGGAGCATGATGCGGACTTCTATGAATTTGACCTCAAAACGGTAACGGAGTACCGGAAGAAGATGCTCTCCGCTCCCGTCAAGGACGGAAAGGCGGTTTTGGAGGAATTGACCGGCCAGCGCAAGGAAGAAGCCGAGGACGATGATCTGGACTGGGAGGAGGAAGTCCTGGGCGAGATGGAGGGCGGAGAACCCAATGACCGCTTCGCAAACTATTGGAACGATGATACCGGAATGACATATCCGCTCATTCTGGCTAAAATTCCGGTAAAGAACCCCTGGGAGATCTTCGCCTACCTGCCCTTTGGAAATTGGAATGAGTGTCCGGACACACCGGACCTGATGGCAGTGGCGAAATACTGGTTCGAGCAACATGGTGCCATTCCTGCCGCCATGAGCCACGATGAATTGGAGTTTGAACTTCCAACTCCAATCTCCAAGGAAAGAGCTATGGAGGTGGCTGTGGAGCAATATGGTTTCTGCCCAGATCTGGATCAGAATGAGGATGGAAGCATTGGCTCCTTGGCAGATGTCCTGTGGCAGTCCACCGTCTGGTATTTCTGGTGGGATTGATGGGAGGTGCGACTAATGACAGAATATCAGAAAACCTATATCGAACTAAAAAAACAGTTTGTTGCGACCAATGAAGGTCCGGACAGTGTCCGCGCTCTATATACCTTCAAGGAAGAACTTGAGCAGAGTGAGGATCAGCAGGCCAAGGAAGTGCTGGTGGATGTGTATGATCTACTGGACTTCAAGAAAGATGCCTATGAACTGCTCTGCCAAATCGGAAATCGTTCCGATAAAAAGACCCTCAAGCGGCTGGGCACGCTGAAGGACTATGCGGAAAACTGGGGCAATCATTATGCTCTCCCCAAGCCCAAAACGCCGGAGGAAAAGCAGAAAGAAAAGGAACGGCAGGCCCAGCTGGGCATGCCCGCCTTCCGGTATCACCCAAACCCTCTGGAAACTGGGGCTTTTGAGGAATCCGCAGACGGCGTTGTCTGCGACTGCTGTGGCAAGACGACCCATATTTTCTATACCAATCCGTTCTTTTCAGTGGAGGATATTGCATATCTGTGCCCGGCGTGTATCGCCAGCGGCGAGGCGGCCCGGAAATATGACGGCAGCTTTCAAGATGATTTCTCTGTGGACGATGGCGTAGACGATCCGGAGAAGCTGGACGAGCTGATCCACCGTACTCCCAGCTACTCCGGCTGGCAGCAGGAATACTGGAGGGCCCACTGTGGCGATTACTGCGCCTTTTTGGGCTATGTGGGCGCCAGAGAACTGCGGGCACTGGGTGTGCTGGAGGAGGTGCTGGACGACCCCATGTGGGACGAGGAGCAGAAGGGAATGATCCGGGAATCCGTCAATGGCGGGCATCTGCAATGTTATCTGTTCCAGTGCCTCCACTGCGGAAAGCACCTGGTCTGGATGGATTTTGATTGAGGAGTTTTCAAAAGGTAGGATACAAGCAATGAAAACTAAAACGCTGACCATTCAACTGAATGATGAACAACTGCCCATCCTCCCAGTGGAACCAGAAGTTCACCTCTCCTTTACCACTCATGCCGACGGAAATGAATTGGAGTTAACAGGAAACCGGGCGGGGCTGCTTCTATTGGCGAAAGCCGCTCTTGGTATGGCGGAAACCATTCGTGAGGATGGATTTCATATCCATTTGGATGACCTGTATGGCATCAACGCCGTGGGAAAAAGCATCCTGATCCGAAAGGAGGAACAATCAAAACCATGATTGAAAAAAACTTTTTCAACCCCGCCACAGATAAAAGGAATCAGATAGTAAAGGTGAAATGATGATGGATCTGTCCATAAAGGAAATAAGCATAGAAAATGAAAAAATCAACAGAGAGAAATTTTTTTCGGTAGGGTTTTGCCCAGAAATACAGCGGTATTTACTTTGCGTTCATATTTCGTGGGTTGTGGGATATGACCGGTATTATGCTATAGATGAGGAAGATATAGCGCTCTATGAAGAAAGTCCAGATGAATTTTGTCAAAAATATGCAAAGGAAATTAACGCTTACAGAACAGAAAGACTGCTTGGTGCAGGAGCATTAAGAGATTATGATTTTAGATGTTTACCAGATGAGATATTAAAGAGTTTGGATGGATACCCATCATTCAAGAGATATTGTTATACAAACGGAATGCTTTATGCCCAAATAAAGATAGATGATAGTTTCTTTACTATTCCGCCAATTCGTGATGAAAAACAGATGGATTGCTAAAATAAAGAAATTGAGGGCTATGGGATTGGAAATCTTTCGCCCGCCGATATGAAATTCCGAAGCAAGTTCAGAAAGGAGGCAAGTACCTATGTCAACCTGGAGCGGAATCCGAAACAAACTGGAAAGTGACTACCTGTGCCCGGCACTCCGGGGTCACATCCAGTATTTTGCCACCAGTTACAGCAAAAGTGCTGACCATGAGGGCCGGGCAGCCATTCGTGTGGACGGCGTGGAAGTGCTGCGGAGCAACTACTACACCTATTTTGAGAATGTGTGGACGAAATTCACGCAGCTCAGGTCAACAACCATGAAAGACTGTGACTCCACAAAGGAGGCAATCAACCTTTCTCATGCTCATGCACTGGAGCAGGGCACCTTTGACCAAAAGGTGTTCTATGAGGCGTTTGGTATCTTTGACAACCAGAGCATCGAGAAAAGCCTTGTCAGCGAGAATCCTCTTGTCCGCATCTTTGCTCTCCTGGATCGAAGGCTGGGAAAGCGCCGCCTGCTGGCTTTGGAGGAATCCATGGAGCAGGAGCTGGACTGGGTGCGGGCCTTCTATGTGACCCGGATGCAGGCAGAAGGGCTGATGGACAGAGAATAACGAGGGTTAGGAGAATTGTGCAGCATGAATTTTTCGGATATTGTCCAAGGTGAAGACGGTTTTTTGGTAGAACTGCGTTGTAATAACACATTTCAGGTGCAGTTGTTTGGAAAAATAAAAGCCTATCTTCTTGAAAATCAACCAGCATGGAAGGCAGCAGGAGCGATCCCTATTCCCGATGCAGTTGCTATGTTCAATCTGATTGACCAGCTGGCTGGTGGAAATCGGTATTGGAGCGAGGAAACAGGACGCCAGGCAGAAGATGCTCTTTTTGAATTACAGGAAATAATCGATTCGTTAGAGGAAACATAATTTCGGTGAGGAGGAATCACCATGTCACAGATCGCATCCTTTTATCTGCTCAAAAACGGCCGACGGCAGGAGCTGTCCAACGGCGACTGCTCCGGCGCGGTCTATATGTTCATCTGGGACTGGTGTGAGTACGAGCTGGATCTGGATGTCCGTTTTCCTGCGCCCCAGACGGAGGACACCCTGGACTGCGCTCTGCTGGAGGGAGAGCTGGCGTCTAAACTGCTGGCAGCTCTGCAGGAGCAGGACCTCCCGGAACTGGCCGCTGAAATTGCCCCGGACTGGGACCTGCCCACCGAGGCGGTGCAAAGCGGACTGGAAACGCTGCGCTCCCACCTGGAGCTGGTGCAGGGCAATACAGCCCTGCTGTATGAAATGATATAGACAGAAAAGGAGAAAAACTTATGGGACTTGACATTTATGCCGGGACGCTGACCCGGTACTATTCTCACAACTGGAAAACTGTTGTTCAGCAGTGGGCAGAGGAAAACGGATATACCTTCAACCGGATTACGCCGGATGGAGAACCTGCTGACAACGAGGAGGAGCTGTCCCCGGCCGAGGTTCAGGCGGCAGTGGAGGACTGGCGAGATCAGATCTTAACCGCCATTTCCCAGCCGAACCAGCCGCCCTACACTCCATGGCCGGAGGACAACGAGCGGCCCTATTACACCGATAAGCCGGATTGGGATGCCTTCGGCGCTATGCTGCTGGTAGCCGCCTGTCATACATACGAGGAACCGGTGCCTCCCACCGTGGAGAAGGACTGGGACTTCGGGGAGCATCCCCTGATTGCCCGCCTTGCATCGGACGAGGAGCGGGTGTGGTCCCTGTTTCGTGGGGCTACCTGGTGGCTCCCTCTTTCCGACAGCTTTCTGTTCCAAGGCCCTCTGCCCACCGATGATCAGACGATGATTGCCACTTTGGGCGGACTACGGAAGGAGCTGGAAAAGCTGAACCAGCTGGCGTGGCAGACCGATGAGGACACCATCCTTGGCTGGGCAGACACGGAGGGATACCCGGTAGACGGAACCGTAGACGCAGATGGACAGTACAGCAAGGCAGACATCCCAGAACACACCCAGTATGACACTCAGTCCCTGGCCAAGTTTGCCTTCTCCATGTTCTGGCGGGCCATGCGGTTTGCCGAGGAACAGCAGGTGCCCATCCTGCTGGATTATTAAGGGGGAAACCAAATGAGCAATAGAGCTTTCCAGCAAAACCTGAACGACAAAAAAGGCCCCCAGCCCGGTGACCCCTATCTCATTCAGATGCTGTTCAAAGAGCCGGTAGAAATGCCGGATAAAGAAAAAATGACTGCCGTAATGGAGAAGCACATCGGGTCAGCAGAGTGCTTCTGTTATGATAAGAAAATGGCCGGCTTTGCCGCGCAGGACCATATTGCAGAGTTCAAGGACGGAAAATGCCCGGTGCAGCTGATGGTGATGAAATGCGACAAGTTCAAGGGCAAAGGCTTTGATGCCTTTCTCATGAGCCAGATGTGGGACTGTCAGGAGGACCGGGAGAGAATCTTCCGGGAGTGCAAATATCAGGTGGTAGCCACCGATATGCTGGCTGCGGCGCTTCCGGCACTGGAGCGGGCCAACCTGGATGCCGACTTTTTGGAGGCCCTGGCGGAGCTGTACCCCACCTGTGAGGCATTCTATTTCCAGAACTGCGGCAAACTGTTTCTGGCGGAGGATGTGCGTTCTCACCAGATTGAAGGCCCGGACCGGTTCATCCGCTTTGGCGTCAATGTCCGCTTCTTCAACATTGAGGGCACCGAGGATATGCTCATCGACACGGTGGGCATGGGAACCCTGTTCCTGCCCGACCTCCAGTACCACTTCCACGGCATGGACCCCAACTGGGTGGTGAACCACGCCTACAACGCGGCGTCCTATATCCTGGAGCACGACAACCCCGTTGCGGATGGGGACCCCATAGACGGTATTCTGGAGGGCAGAATGAGCCGTGAAGTCCAGTGGAAGTGCCAGTATGAGGATTCCCTGATCCAGCCGCCCAGAGGAGTGCTGGATATCCACATGGGGAGCTATGCCTCGGGAGGACGCTGAATGAACGGCGTTGTGCTCCTGGTGGGCGGACTGCTGCTTGTGGCGGTAATCAAGCTGATTATGGATCGAAATTGGATTGGCCTACTTCTCTGTGCTGTCGCCCTGCTTCTGGTCTTTGGGGCTGGACACCATACAAAATAGGCCATTTTAAGAATCGAGGAGGTGAAGTATGCAGAATTCAACAAATATGCGGATACTGGAATTACTCCGGTTTCTCTATGAGCGGACCGATGAAAACCATCCCGCCACAGTATCTGACATCATTGCCCATCTGAATGGAAAAGGAATTCAGGCAGTGCGGCAGACTGTTTACGCAGATACCAATACGCTGATCGATGCAGGGATTGATATTGTGGTGGTCAAGAGTACCCAAAACCAATATTTTATTGGAAGCCGCCTGTTTGAGTATCCAGAACTGAAAATGCTGACAGACGCAGTAGCATCCTCGAAGATCATTTCTGCCAAGAAATCCGAGGAACTGGTACAGAAATTATGCTGTCTGACCAGCACACATCAGGCAGAACAGCTTCAAAAATTTGCTGCTTTATCCAGCCGTGTAAAACCGCATAATGAAAAGGTTTACTATATCATTGATAATATCCAAACAGCGATTGGAAACCATCAGCAAATTCGGTTCCAATACTATGAATATACTCAGGAAAAAAAGAAAATCTTGAAGCATGATGGATATTATTATGTCGTAAATCCTTATGCGCTTGAATGGAAAAATGACCATTACTATTTGATTGGATTTTCTCTGAAGCATCAGAAAATTGCTCACTTCCGTGTAGATCGTCTAACAAGCATAGAAAATCTTGAAACTTGCTTTATGCCGATAGAGGGATTTGATGTAGCCTCCTATACAAATAAAATGGTTGATATGTTTACATCAGAGTCATCGAAGGAAGTAACCCTTCTATGTGAAAACGAATTGATGAGAGTAATTATAGATCATTATGGAGAAGATGCTGCTGTTGATAGGTATGATGATACACACTTCACAGCCAAAATTGAAGTGAACCCCAGTGGAACTTTTTATGGCTGGATATTCAAATTCAAAGGGAAAATAAAAATTCTCTCTCCCAAAGAGTGCATTACGGAAATGCAGCAAATCGCTCAGGAATTTATATAGTGCAAAAGAGGTGTTATTGATTTTTAACACCTCTTTTCAAATGGAATTTTTGTCCTTGAAGTGAACGGATGTTCGATATACAATATAAGCAAGATGTTCGCAGTTCGTCGAACAAATGAGAGGTGAATGCTGTGGGCAATATAACTTTTGGATCATTTATAGCTGAGAAACGCAAGGCACATAAATTCAATTTACGCGATACAGCCAAGCATTTGAATATTGCTTATGGCTATCTGTGTGACATTGAACAAAGCCGCCGTCCTGCTCCCACTGGAGATTTTGTGGAACGCATCTCTGCCTTTCTGAATTTGGATAAATCAGAACATGAGTTGCTTTTGGATCTGGCCGCAAAATCACGCAATACAGTATCTGCTGATTTGCCAGACTATATCATGGAAAAAGATATTGTTCGGGCGGCCTTGCGTGTGGCAAAAGAAGTAGACGCTACCGATGAAGAATGGCAGACATTTATGAAAATGCTAAAGGAGCGTAAACGATAGGGGGGATAGCTTTGTCAATTCCACAAATCCGTACAGAAGCAATCGAGGCGGTAGGGCGAAAAATCCTGATGGAATATGATCCCTCTCTGCTATCCGGGCAACCATATCCTGTGCCAATCGAAACCATTATCGAGACAAAGTTTGATCTAATCCTGGAGTTTCATACACTAAGAAAAAACCCCAAGATATTAGGGGAAACAATTTTCGATGACGGTGCCGTTGTTTTATATGACCAGATACAGAGACAGTATCGAATGATTGCAGTAAGAGCCGGTACAATCTTAATTGATGAACGGCTTTGTGATCCGTCAAAATTAGGGCGGCTCCGTTTTACCTGTGCCCATGAGCTGGCTCATTGGGTACTACATAAGAAGTTGTACTCCGGTACAGGAGATGTTGCTGCATATAACGGAAATGTTTCTTCCGATGAAAGTCATGGCATAATTGAGCGCCAGGCAGATACTCTGGCTTCTGCTCTGCTGATGCCTTTACCGCAGATCAAAAAATGTTTTTACCGACTTAGAATGGGTCGGACAGATGAACAGCTCATTGCTGAAATGGCAAACATTTTTGAGGTTTCCAAGCAAGCAATGCAGATTCGTCTAAAATCCAGGAACCTGATATAACCAAAGAGTGGGAATAGAGAGAGGTTCTCCCCTCTCTCTATCTCCTCCGCTATGCTATTTTGTACCTAATATGTTCGCAATATTGCGAACAAGGAGGAATATTCTATGAGGAAAGAAAGCACAACAATTCAAAAATGTAACAGCAGACTAACAGCTTTAGGGCTTAACAGCGACGCTGCGTTTCATAGAAGCAGGCTGATTCTAAAGATTTACCGGGATGTAGTCTGGGTTCTGAGTGAACGGGCAGAAGAATTGCAAGAAACTGCTTGGATTATGGGAGAACAAGATATAGAGTCTGGCCTCTGCTATCTTGAAAATTTTGCACCAGATATTGAACTACAAGCCTTTGAAGAAAAAGTGTGCTGCCTTGTTCAAAATCAAATGCTGGTCAATATTATTGACCGTGCGCTCCTTCGTCTGAAACGGTATCCAGATCGAGGAGAACTTTACTATGAAATTTTGACTAAGCAATTCATCTATCGGTTCAACAGTACAGAGAAAGAATTGCTGGAAGAACTAAATATAGAGCGCAGTGTCTTTTATGACCGAAAACGAGAAGCTATCTATTTATTTTCTGTTTGCTTGTTTGGATATTCTATTCCAGAAGTCCTAGAGGAACTGCCCCGACTAAATCCCGACTAAATTCCGACAAATCCCCGACCTAATCCCTACTCCCTTCCGACTTCCGACCTGCTATACTTGGTATAGTGGCAGGAATGTGTTAAATTGAATACTTTTCTACATAAGGCCCGGCATTAACCGGGCTTTTTTCATTCCTGCTGTAATATGGCGGCAGGAATATGGCTGGAGGCGAAAACACTTCCGGCCTTTTTCTTTGCCCGGTATTAGGAGGCCGGTATGCGCTGGGAGGCGTACATAGCAAAATATCCATGACACCGTTCAAATTCACTGACTACCAAGAATTTGAACGGAGGAAAGGATATGACAAGAGTATTCATTTGGAAAAATAACAGCCCACAGGAATGGGAGGAAATCAGTTTTTCAGCGTTCAGTAAGGCACGCCGCAATGGTTGCTTTACTGGGCGCTTTTTTATTGAGACAACCGAAAATGTTGATGGTCACAACGAAAGAGTTATTACCGAGTGCTCACAAGCTCGTTATAAAACACATCGCCAAGAATTAGGAACTATCAATCAAGATGTGGTTCATACGAACTCTCCCCAAAGACACGATACCTATGTCTACTACTTTGCAGATGGATCGCGTTCTACGCTGGTTTTAGGAGCAGACGATACTTCCTGTGTCAATGGAGCTTGGATTGCCGAATTGCGAGAACTGGATCGCTTGGAATACAATAATCAACACACACAAACACGCCGTCACTGTTCTTTGGATGCTCAGGACCCCGAAGGAATGGGAGGGTACTATACAGGTGATGATATGGAACGCGTGCAGCTTGAATTGGAAGTAGAAGATTTTCTCACTTCACTTCCCAAAGACCTGGAACAAATTGCTCGCCTTTTGTGTGAGGGTTTTTCTGCCGCAGAAATTGCTCGTAAGCAAGGGGTCAATCGGTCCTCAATATGCAGAAAAATTAAGAAGATACAGGATGCCATGATGCACTATAATCCTTAAGCAACAAACCATCGAAAGCACAGCCCTGCCATTTTGGCAGGGCTATGCTACTTTTTGAATTAAATTTCGTAATCTGTGCAACAAACGGCCTCTGCCGTGGCCTACAAGTGAGAGGCACAAATGCCAGGGAAGGGCATTGGGTCCCTCAGTCTCTAAATTAACAGTAATAGGAGCGAACAGGCCATGAAACAAGAAACTGAAAATCGGCAACAGAGGCCGCAGATGATTTGCCTGTGTGCAACCTGTGCCAATGCTTTTTATAATGTTCCAACCATAAGGATTCAGCGCGTGGATCGCTATCAACTTGTAAAAGATACCTGTACTTATTGCGGGGTCCGCAATGGATATGACTATATCATTACTCCTCGTAAATCGACACGCCGTCATTCAGGAAATGAGGCGAGGTTATGAACAAGAAAGATGTCTGTGCAACCAAAATAGCCTATGTACGATTCACGGAAGATGATTTGGCAGACCTGGATAATCAAGTTCGTCGTGTAGGTGCGTCATCCAGAGGCGCATATATCCGCAGTTTAATTAAAGGAGTTCGTCCTGTTGAACTCCCTCCAGCAGACTATGTAGCTCTGATTGATGAATTAGCTAAACTTCGCCGCAGCATTGATACAATGGCAGCTCGCGCGGCGGACAACAAGGCGTCTGCACTCAGCCCTGTCGAATACTATACATTATCCAGTCTTACGGCGTTGACACTTCAAAAGATCCGGCTTGCAGCATTACCACAACAGTATCACTTACCGGAGGATATGAGCCATGAATGAAACAATTATTGACCGCACTTATGTGTGCTTAAAGTTGATTGATATGCTCTACAAAAAGGGACTTATCAACGAAGCAACCTATTTTAATGTGAAACGAACCTATCAGAACAAGTAGGTTTTTTGCGCTGGGTTGTCAAGGATGTCAGCCCAGCGTCCATATCATTGCAGATTAAAGATTTTTTGAGTATTCTCGTTTTGTCAGAAGAAATCAGGAACACTAAAGGAGGAAGATGCTATGTACAATATGTCTCCGTACTCATTATCTCGATCTTTTCGGGACAAACCCTGTCGGGCAGTCATATATGGCCGTGCCTCAACAGAACACGAGGCCCAGGTCAAAGCCTTGCAAAATCAGATGCAGTGGTATGATGATGTTGCTCGATTTCATCCTCAATGGAATGTTATCAACCGCTACATCGACCAAGGCATTACCGGAACTCAGGTCTATAAGCGGGATGCCTTTATGCGGATGATGGAGGATGCCAAACAGCAAAAATTCGATTTGATTGTCACTCGCGAGGTCTGCCGCTTTGCCAGAAATACGGTAGATGCATTGGTCTGTGTTCGCCAACTCGCCGCCATAGGGATTGAAGTCTATTTTGTGAATGATAACATTTGGACTCTTGACGGTGATGGCGAGTTGCGGCTGACCATTATGGCTACTATGGCACAGGAAGAGAGCCGCAAAATCAGTGAACGCTCTCTTGCAGGACAACGGGTCAGCCGCGAAAAAGGAGTCCTCTATGGAAACGGGAACATTTTCGGATATACCAGGAACAAACTCACCAAGCAGTTTGAAATTGATCCCGATCAGGCGGAAACTGTAAAAATGATTTTTGACCTCTATGATTCCGGCATGGGAGAAACCTTAGTAGCAAAAGAGCTAACCCGCCTTGGACGCAAAAACGGAGTAGGTAAGGTCAAGTGGGATGCTGGAAAAGTATCAAAGATCATCAAGCGAAAAAACTATCTGGGGTACACAGTTTACTGTCAGTCCTATTCCAATAACTATTTGGAGCAAAAGAGAATCAAGCGTGACGAGAGCGAGTTTGTCTATGTAAAAGGTGGCTTCCCTCAGATTATCTCGGAGGAACAGTACGAGCGGTGTAACGCCATTCGTCGCAGTAGGACCAAACGGCTGACTGATGAGAAAGGCCGTACACGGAGTTTTGGTATTCAGCAGGCTCAGAATGTGTGGGGCAGAAAAATGAGGTGTCGTTGTGGTTCTCCCATGCTTCGACATTGTTGGAGAACCAATAATGCAGGAAAGCCTATCTATGGATATGAATGCAAGCGACACCATGATACCCCCCGCATCCGCCTTCAGAATGAACAAGGCAATCCAACACCTATCTGTGAGATCAAGCCGGTTGGACAAAGCAAACTGGAACTGATGGCCTCCAAAATATTTGAGAGGGTATGGGGAGACCAAAAAGAAATCGTCCTCCAGACCTGCAAAATGCTGGATGCTTGCTACAAGCCAGACGCAGATCGTCGAGCAGATTTGATGAAAGCGAAAGATGATTCTGTTCAGTTGCTCCAACAACAGCTGGATGACTTGGTTGTAGTCCGTGCCCGTGGAGAGATTGAGCAGGATAAGTTCCTCCAGCGGACCATAGAAATTCAGCAGCAGATGGAGGCCCTTCGTCAGAGCAAAGCTCAAATTGCTTCAGAGGACTACAATCCCGGACGCCTGGATATGGAAGCCATTGAAGCAGCGTTGTGCGAGGCAGTTGAAATGCATGACGGTCTGGTAAGCGAGGATTTCATTGATCTCTTTGTTTCACAGGTTACACCACTGTCTGATTCCCGCTTTGCCTGGTGCTTGGACTTTTCTCCGCAGCCCACAGTTGCCTTTCTGAATTTAGCCGGTCAGAGGAAGTACACGACCTGCTCTATGGATAGTAAATTACACTTTGGTCCTTTTGCTGATGAGGAGGGGCACACCATCCCTTTTCCGGGCAGCCTGCGTCGGTGAGCTGCCCGGACAGCTCTAATTCAAAATGTACATCGTTATATACACAAGGTATGTACGGCGCAGGCTGCTCTGCACGAGAAAGGATATAAATAAGATTGGGATCACCGTAAGGTGAAAAAACAGAGGGGGTTCTGGCTGTTGGGCCAGAGCCCCTTTTTTCAAAGCAGACATCGCATCCGGCGGATGGATCATAAAAAAGGACAGAGGAGGGTCCGCCGCCCTTATGCGCTCTGATTTTCTGCATTGCCGGTATAGCGCACTTTTTCCGGTTTCTCGATCAATATCATTCTACTTTTCCTGTCTGCGCTGGTAAAACGTCGTTTTTATCGGTCTGTTCCCCCATAGCTTTTTCCCTGTACTTTAACTTCGTAATGACCACCAGGACCAAATCTTTTGCACAATAGAAGATTTGTCACAAAACTACGGCTCCCAGATCTGAAAACATTGTCTTTGGCTGATTTATTGTAAATCCATATCAGGATTTTTTGTTGACAACCTCGATTATCGAGTATACAATAAAATTACAGATACTCGATGATCGAGGTTATGAACGGAGACAAGATCCACATATAAAGGAGGGATGGCATGGCGAGAGAAAAATTCCACACGCTGACAGAGCAGATGTTTTACGTCCTTCTCTGCCTGGATGAGGAGTGCTGCGGGACGGATATCCTGGACCGGGTGCCGTCCATGACCGGAGGCCGGGTGACCGTGGGCTCCGGAACGCTTTATAACCTGCTGGAGCAGTTCTCAGAGGCCGGGATGATCCGGGAGACAAAGGTGGAGGGGAGACGGAGAAGCTATCTCCTCACTGACGCGGGAAGGGAGCGGCTGGGCCGGGAATATGAAAGGATCTGCGCTCAGGCCCGGGATTACCAGGAGATATTCGGGAACAGAAAGGCGGAACGGGAGGTTCTGGACACAGGCTGGGAGGGCCCCATGACGGGAAAGGAGGCGCTGGCATGAAGGACAGAAAGAGACAGCTGGAAAACCTGGCTTTTTATGATAAGGCAGCCATTGAAGACCGGGCGGCCTGTATGGCGGAAAAGGGATGGCTGGTGGAACAGCCGGGGCCGTATTTCTGGAAATACCGGCGGATCGAACCAAAGAGGCTGGCAGTGAACGTGGTCTATTTTCCCAAGGCTTCAGAGTTCGATCCAAGCCCCACCGAGGGCCAGATACAGTTGGAGGAGCTGTGTAAAAGAGACGGCTGGATCCTGGCGGCCCGCTGGGGCCAGATGCAGATCTTTTATAATGAGCAAAAAGATCCGGTGCCCATTGAAACTGATCCGGTGATCCAGGTGGAGACCGTCCGGGCGGCCATGAAAAAGGGGATGCTTCCAGGCCAGCTTCTGCTGGCGGGACTGAGCGTGATGCAGCTTATGATGCTGGGCTGGCAGCTTTGGGAATCCCCGGTGCGCTTCCTTTCAAGACCGGCCACCGCGTATATGATCCCGGTCTGGTTCCTGGTCCTCTGTGCTGTTTTATGCGAGCTCTGGGGGTTCCTGGCCTGGACAAGGCGGGCGGAGAAAGAGGCGGAAAATGGCAGGTTTTACGGGATCCGGGGGAACCGGAGGCTGTCCCTGGCTCTGGCTCTACTGGCTCTTTTTCTCAGCGGACTGATCCTTTGCCAGATGAGCGGCGGTCCATGGGGATTAGCCTGGCTGGCGGTGGTCCTGGGCGGGATCCTGGCCATGACGGGAGCTGTCATATATATCCGGGAGCGTATGAAAAAACGTGGGGCCTCCCGGAAAAAGAATCTCTTTTTTACCATTGGTCTGACAGTGATCATGTCCTCCTGCTTTGTGGCAGCCTTGACGGTCATGATATCTTCTGTGGGGATCACGAAGCGGAGCAGGCCTGTGGGGACCTATGACAAAGGCGGCTGGGAGATGGAGGTCTATGACGATCCCATTCCCCTGGAAATGAAGGATCTGAGGGATGCGGGCTGCGATCAATGGTCCACTATGGCGAGCCGGGCGGAGACGATATTCCTGGCCCATACGGAATACAGCCAGAAGCCCCTGACAGAGGACCGGTCGGTCCCGGATCTCCGCTATGAGGTGACGGAGGTAAAGGCGGGCTTTTTATACGGCTTTTTAAAGAAACGGCTGCTCTGGGAGCGGCAGGACGTGGTGGCTGACCAGATGGTGGTCATGGCAGACCACTATGAGCTGGTGGATCCGGCGCCGTGGAAGGCCCTGGACGCCTACCGGGTATACTGGAGCGGCGGTTATCTCAACGAATATCTGGTATTTTATGAGGACAGGATTCTGGAGATCCGGTTTGGCTGGGAGCCGTCAAAATGGCAGATGGCTGCAGCGGCGGAAAAGCTGGCGGGGAAAGTGGAAGAAAGTAAAAAATAACATAAATAAAAAGGAGAAAAAGGTATGTATGATCTTTTAATCAAAAACGGAACCGTAGTGGATGGAACGGGAGCGCCCCGTTTCCAGGCGGATGTGGCTGTGAAGGACGGGAAGATCGCCAGGATCGCTCCGGGAATTGCAGAAGAGGCGGAGACGGTGATCGATGCCACGGGACTGGTGGTGGCTCCTGGCTTTATCGATACCCATACCCATTCGGACGGTACGGTCTTCAGCCCGGAGACCACAGGCTACAACCATCTGGAGGATGGGGCCACCACGGAGCTGGCAGGCCAGTGCGGTTCTATGGCGGCTCCGTATTATGGGGAGTTTGATCCGTCCCATGGGATCTCCAGGGAAGAATATGAGAGGATCTGCGAAAGCTATACTTCTTACTTTGCATATGTGGACAGCATCCCCCACGGCGCAAACCTGGCGTTTTTTGCAGGCCAGGGCCCCATCCGCGGCAAGGTCATGGGCTTTGGCGACGGAACTCCAAATGAGGAACAGCTGGAACAGATGCGCAGTCTGATGCGGGAGGCCATGGAATGCGGCTGTCTGGGCTTTTCCACAGGCCTTGTATACACGCCGTCGGTGTTTGCAGGCACCCATGAGCTGGTGGAGATCGCCAAGGTGGCCCATGAGTACGGCGGCGTATACACCACCCATATCCGCGGGGAAGGAAACCAGCTGAAGGA
This sequence comes from Alitiscatomonas aceti, assembly GCF_025567195.1. Lineage (NCBI taxonomy): Bacteria > Bacillati > Bacillota > Clostridia > Lachnospirales > Lachnospiraceae > Alitiscatomonas > Alitiscatomonas aceti. The sequence continues at coordinate 65,142 of NZ_JAOQJF010000010.1, forward strand.
ATCCATCGAGGAGGCCCTGGTCATCGGCCGGGAAAGCGGGATCCCCGTGAATATTTCCCATATCAAGGTCATCGGCCGTCAGAACGAGGGAAACAGCCGGGACATCATCCGGTATATTGAAGAAAACCAGAAGGCCGGAATGACCATCACCGCCGACCAGTATCCGTTCACCGGAGGCTCCGCCCCGCTGATCTCCCAGATCCCGCCCAAATATCTGACCGCAGGAAAGGCCGAGGGACTGCGCTGTCTGGCAGAGAGCGCAGAGCTGAGAAAGCAGGCGGAGTGGTCCATCTTCCATGAGGCCCATGAGTTTGAGAGCAACATCTACTCTGCGGGCTATGAGGGCTGTCTGATCGCCGGCGCATATAAAACAAAGGAACATATTGGAAAGACTCTGGCGCAGCTGGCAGAGGAACAGGGAAAGACTCCCTTCGACGCCTGCATCGACCTGCTGGCGGCCAACGACGGCATTGTCCAGGGCATTTATTTTTCCCAGAACGACAGCGACCTCTTAAACTTCATGAGCCAGCCTTGGGTGATGTGCGGCAGCGACTGGAGCGATTATGGAGCGGTGGTGGATCGTGAGAAGAAGTATGGAAGTCATCCGAGAGCCATGGGAACCATGGCCCGCCGCCTGGAGCTGATCCGGGACAACGGCCTCTGGACGCTGGAGGATGCCGTTTACCGTCTGACCGGAATGCCGTCAGAGGTCTACGGACTTCCCATGATCGGTAAGCTGAAAGAGGGGCTCAACGCAGACATTACGGTCTTTGATTATAAGAATGTCTGGGCCAATGCCGATTACGACCATCCGTTCCGCAAAAATAACGGGATCGAATACGTCATCGTAAACGGAAAGACCGCGGTAAAGAATGGCGAGTTTACGGGAGTTAAGAATGGAAAGGTCCTTCGGATGAAGAGGGAAAGATAGGAGAAAGCTGCAAAAAGATCTTTAAAGAGAAATCGCTGAGGCCGTAAGGCTTCAGCGGTTTTTTCGTGGGTCTTACCTAAAATGTGTTTATGGGATCCCAATGGATCCCATTTCCTGCCCTGCTCTTTATACGGACGTCTGCTTTAAATGGTCCTTAATGGCGGCAAAGCTCTCCTCGCTGATGACATGCTCGATCCGGCAGGCATCCTCGGAGGCAGTCTCTCTGCTGACGCCCAGGGATTCCAGCCACTGGGACAGGATCCTGTGACGCTCATAGATCATTTCCGCAATCTTTTTTCCAGTGGGAGCCAGGGTAATGTGGCCGTTTTCGTCCACGCGGATATGGCCGCTGTTGCGGAGATTCTTCATGGCCACGCTGACGCTGGGCTTGGAAAATCCAAGCTCATTGGCGATATCGATGGAACGGACGTATGGCTTATCCAGACTGAGGACCAGTATGGTCTCCAGATAATTTTCTGCTGATTCCTGTATTTTCAAACGAGCACCCCCAAAAACATTTTGCAGTGATACCGGAGACCAAAAGCCGTCCGCCCGGCATCTTTTATGACCAGTATAGCATAGGAAGATCCGTGGGTCAAATTGAAAAAGCTTGACAAAAAGGTTAGCAAGCGCTAACTTATAAGCATAGGTTAGATAGAGCTAACTAAAATAAAAATCACAGACCGGGAAGGAGAATGGATATGAGCGTTGTGATCGTTGGAGGCCATGACCGGATGGTCAGGCAGTATAAGGAAATCTGCGAGGACCATCAGTGGAAGGCGAAGGTATTTACCCAGATGCGGACCGGACTGGATAAACAGATCGGATGTCCCGATCTTCTGATCCTGTTTACCAGCACGGTGTCCCATAAAATGATCCGCAGCGTACTGGATGGGATCGACGAGGCCAGGACCAGCGTCGTCCGCTGCCACACCAGCAGTAAGAGCGCCCTTACAGAGATCCTGGAGAATCACAGCGTTTAAGGAGGGAGGAGAGACTCATGAGCGAGGAAGCTTTTCACATTATGACGCAAATGGATCTGGAGGGGGCTGAGACCCAGGCAGTGCTCCAGTGCGCTCCGCTCCTTACGGGGATCAAAATGTCCAACCTCCTCCATGTCCGGGAAGGGCAGCAGAGGGAGGTGGCTTCCATGTTTGAAGCGACGCCGGTCTCCAGCCGGATCCTCTATAAAAAGAATGGCCGGATCTCTGTTTTCCTATACAGGGAGCAGAGGCTGAAGCGCTTCCTTTCGGTGGGAAAGGTGCGGAGGCTTTTGGATTCCTTTGGATACAGGGGCATGGAGCTTCCGGAGATCCTGTCCAGGCTTTCGGACCGATATCAGCGCCATATGGACGGCAGGGGAGACTTCCCCCATGAGATCGGTCTCCTTCTGGGATATCCGCCCGAGGATGTGTCCGGCTTTATCGAAAACGGAGGAAAAAATTTCCTCTGTTCCGGCTACTGGAAGGTCTATAAGGACCCCGCCAGGGCAAGAAGGATCTTTGACGGATACGACAGGGCCAGGGAGGCGGCCATCCGTATGGCGGGAAACGGGACCGGGATCCGGGACATTATAAAATATACATCATAAATCACAGGAGGAAGAATCAATGGATATGATCATCATCGCGTACTGGACACAGACAGGAAATACAAAGGCCATGGCAGAGGCTGTGGGAGAAGGCGTGGAAATCGCCGGGAAAAAGGCGGATGTGCGTCATATTTCGGAGGTGTCCATGGACAGCCTGAGAGAGGCGCAGGTATTTGCCATGGGCTGCCCGGCCATGGGGGCTGAGGTGCTGGAGGAGGGGGAGATGGAGCCCTTTGTGATGGAAGTGGAGGGCTTTGCCCAGGGAAAGAGGATCGGTCTGTTCGGCTCCTACGGCTGGGGAGACGGCCAGTGGATGCGGGACTGGGAGGAGAGGATGAAAGCGGCTGGAGCCGTCCTTGTGGGAAGAGAGGGTGTCATCGCCAACGAAGCGCCGGACGAGGACGCCCTGGAGCAGTGCAGGGCCCTGGGACGGGAGCTGGCCTCCATTTAGAAAGCGCGCCTTCCAGGGCAGCCTGCATTTTAGAAAAAGGCATCGATGAACTGTTCTTTTAAGAAACGGTATTGTCTTGTGGGCCGCCCCTTTCCCTCCTGGCGGAGGGGTTCGATCTCTTCAATGAGACCGGAGTCCAGGAGCTGCTGCAGGATCCGGTTGCAACTGCGGCTGGTGATGTTCAAAAGCTGGGACAGGGAGGCGGCGGTGACCACGGCATCATTGTCCATCTGGAACAGGCCCACGATCCTCAGAAGATTGCTCTCATTGATGCCGTTTTTCTGGGAGTAGGCCAGAGCCTTGGTATTGGAGTAGCTGTAATTTAAATTCCTGGTAAGAGAGAGTGGGCCGGTGAGGACATTTTCATCTCCGTGGATAATGAACCCGTCGTTCTTTCCGTAACGGATGGCCTCCTGGAGGGCCTTTTCCGCCTGGTAATGGCTCTCCCCCAGGGAGTTCCCGAAGCCGGCGCCCAGGCGGAATTCCAGGTCTCCCTTCTGGTCCAGATAGGAGATCAGATCCTGGATCCGGTCGAAGCTCTTCTTATAAAGATCCGTGTCCATGTCCAGCTCAAACCGGTTGGATACGGAGCGGATGGCAAAGTCATAATGGTATTCCCGGCGGAAGTCCAGAAGATATTTGTGCAGGGTGATCTCCAGATACTCCCGGTCCTGGGAGGTGATGTGCTCCGGATAGATCAGCTTCACCAGGACGATGAGCTTTGTGTCCTGGCTCTGCTGCTTCAGGCGGATGGCATTGACCGCGCTCTTTATGGAGTCACGGATCATCTCCTCTGTGGGCAGGATATGGATGTATGGGATCTTCAGCTTATTGAGCACGTTGAGCTGGTTGGTGGTCCGGGTCAGCATGATATCGATTTTTCCGCCTTTCCACAGCTCCTCGGCCCGTTCCTTTAAGGTCTCATAATTGTATACGGGATTTTCAAACAGGTAAGGCATGTGGGCGGGGGCCAGATACTGCTTCAGGTTCATATAATCGTTGACAGGCGTCAGGAAATCAATGTAGACCCGGGTCAGCGGGATATGAGGATACCGCACCACAAAGTTTAAAAGGATGGACAGGATGTGCTTATCCTCATAGGAGATCAGGGTACAGGGGACCTTGATATCCGGTACATGGGTCAGCATGTAGGAATAGCCCAGCTCCCCGGAGAAGAACATAACGTCGCAGGAATCCTTGCACTGTTCGTAAATATCCTCGATCTCCTCCAGGCGGTCATACACATATTTATGGAAGAGACAGCCGAAATCCTTCATTGCAATGGCACGGTCGATGAGATCCATGGATTTCTGTGGGCTTACGATGCTGATGGTGATCATGGAAACGCTCCTTTCTGAGGTGCAAAAAGTCTTTTAATGACAGTTATGTCGATAAATCGCTTTGCAGTAAAATCGTATCACAGATTCTTGACAATGTCAAAAGCGTATGTTAAAATGAAGACAAATAAAAGACGTGAAATGCATAAGTCCGAAATAAAAGAGCTTTTCTGCTGTTTACTTTCCGCCGAGGGAAACGGATGATACGGAGGGGAAACGGAATGGACAAGGGTAGCGATATCCTCGAAACTCCGCAGAACTGCTGGATATTACATATTTTTTCTGAACAGTAGGGACAAAAGATGGAAATATCCTCCCGGAGTGGCTCTTTTATAACCTTAATTGGGACGCAAGTGTCTCATAAAAGCCTTTATGTATTCCGAGTCTCTTATTTTGTGCAGAGCACAGGGGTTAAGTAATCCAAATTTTAAGGAGGTATTTGCGAAATGAGCAAGTATATTGACAGAGTATTGGCGGAAGTTAAAGAGAAAAACGCAAACGAGCCGGAATTCCTTCAGACTGTTGAGGAAGTGTTAGGAACCTTAGCACCGATCGTTGACGCTCATCCGGAATATGAAAAAGTTGCCCTTCTTGAGAGAATGGTAGAGCCGGAGAGAACCATCGAATTCCGTGTTCCGTGGGTTGATGATAATGGCCAGACACATGTTAACCGCGGCTACCGTGTACAGTTCAACGGCGCAATTGGACCGTACAAGGGAGGCTTACGTTTCGCTCCGTCCGTAAATCTGTCTATCATGAAATTCTTAGGTTTCGAGCAGACATTCAAAAACAGCCTTACAACACTCCCCATGGGCGGTGCAAAGGGTGGTTCTGACTTTGACCCCAACGGTAAGAGCGATGCAGAGGTTATGAGATTCTGTCAGTCCTTCATGACTGAGTTATACCGTCACATTGGTCCGGATGTAGATATCCCGGCTGGTGACCTTGGCGTAGGCGCTCGTGAGATCGGCTATCTGTATGGCCAGTACCGTAAGATCCGCGGTGCATTCGAGAACGGCACGATTACAGGTAAGGGACGTTCCTTCGGTGGTTCCGTGATCCGTCCGGAGGCTACTGGTTACGGCGCTGTTTACTACGTAGAAGCTGTTATGAAACACGAGAACGATACACTGGCTGGCAAGACAGTTGCAGTATCCGGCTTCGGTAACGTTGCATGGGGTATCTGTAAGAAGCTTGCTGAGTTAGGCGCAAAGGCAGTTACACTGTCTGGTCCGGACGGATACATCTACGATCCCGACGGAGTTGTAACAGAAGAGAAGATCAACTACATGCTGGAAATGAGAGCATCCGGACGCAACCGTGTTCAGGACTACGCTGACAAGTTTGGCGTACAGTTCTTCCCGGGTGAGAAGCCGTTCGGTCAGAAGGTTGACATCGTTATGCCGGCAGCTATGCAGAACGACGTTCACATGGCAGAGGCTGAGAAGATGGTTGCCAACGGTCTTAAGTACTACATCGAGGTTGCCAATATGCCGACAACAAACGATGCTCTTAAGTACTTAATGAGCCAGCCGAATATGGTTGTTGCTCCGTCCAAGGCTGTAAACGCAGGCGGCGTTCTTGTATCTGGTCTTGAGATGAGCCAGAACTCCGAGAGATACTCCTGGACAGCTGAGGAAGTTGACTCCAAGTTACATCAGATCATGACTGGTATCCATGATGGATCTGCAGAAGTAGCTGAGAGATACGGCTTAGGCTACAACCTGGTTGCAGGTGCTAACCTGGTTGGCTTCCAGAAGGTAGCTGACGCTATGATGGCTCAGGGTATTGCCTGGTAATTTGCTAGCAGTCCGTTGAGTGTCTTAACTGAATCCAACTGAAATATTGGGGGCTGTTACGGGTAAATATGCCCGCGGCGGCCCCTTATATATTCCTGGCAGCAGAGGCTTGTAAACCTCTGGTACCGGCGGGGGCGAGAGATCAGAACCCGAAATCCGTTAATATCAATACGATGTACAAATAGGAAGGAAGTATTGGAAATGGCATTTACAGTTTTTTACACCGTTCAGATCAGCGACGTTGCAACAAAGATCTTTGAAGCAGCGGGTGGAAAAGCCGTTGTAACAAACCACTTTTTCGACGAGGCTGGCTACATTGAGGAATTAAAGGCATTAAAGCCGGAAGCAATCATGTGCCGTACAGAGCCCATTACCGCAGCGATGATGGACGCCGCCGGCCCCAATTTAAAGGTCATCGGCAAACAGGGCGCAGGCCTCGATAATATCGACATTGCAGCAGCCACAGAAAGAAAGATCCACGTGGTATACGCACCGGGCCAGAATGCCCAGTCCGTTGCTGAGCAGGCCGCATTCTTAATGCTGGCATGCGCACGCCGCTATAATTATGTAGACAGACAGTTCCGTTCTGGAAACTACAAGGTACGTTTCGGCCTGACCAATACCTATGAGCTTCAGGGAAAGACCCTGGGTCTTGTGGGCTGCGGCCGTATCGGACGTATGTTAGCCACCATCGCAAAATGTGGTTTTGGCATGAATGTGATCGGTTATGATCCGTTCTTAAAGCAGGAGCAGCTGGGCGACCTGATCACACTTGTGGAGAGCCAGGATGAAGTATTTAAGCAGGCAGATTTTGTGAGCCTCCATACTCCGCTGACTCCGGAGACAGAGCACAGCATTGGTATGAGAGAATTTAAGCTGATGAAACCGACGGCTTCCTTCATCAACGCCAGCCGCGGCGAGGTCGTAAACGAGGCAGAGCTGATCCAGGCTATGCAGGAGAATGTGATCACCTGTGCAGGTCTTGACGTAACAGAGAAAGAGCCGCTGCCGTTGGACAGCCCGTTATACAGCCTTGACAATGTGATCCTGACACCGCATACTGCAGCTACCACAGAGCAGTCTGTGATCCGCTGCTGCGAGACCGTTGCCAACGACATCTGCGCCGTTGTTGACGGGAAAGATGCAAAGTTTGCAGCGAACAAGTTCTAAAAACAGAAAACCATAAATGGGAGGGAACTCCAGCGGCCGGGCCACTGGGGCCCTCCCTTTTTAATAAGGAGGGGATGGCATGGGTACGATGACAGAATCCGCAAAAGCGCTGCTGCCGGAGCTTATAAAGATCCGCAGGGATTTCCATGAATATCCGGAGCTTTCCGGAAAAGAGGAGGAAACGGCTAAAAAGGTGGCTGCTTATTTAAAGGAAATGGGCTGCGACCAGGTGATCGAGCATGTGGGAGGCCATGGCGTCATCGGCGTGATCAAGGGCGCTTCGGAAGGCGGCGTGGTGGCTCTCCGGGCAGATATGGACGCTTTGCAGATCCAGGAGATGAATGAGACGGAGTACAGATCCAGAAACGACGGCGTCATGCACGCCTGCGGCCATGATAACCATATGACCGGGCTTTTGGGAGCGGCAAAGCTCCTTTTAGAGCGGCGGGACCAGATCCATGGTACTGTAAAGCTGGTGTTCCAGCCGGCAGAGGAGTTGTCTCCCGTGGGCGGCTCCAGAGGGATGCTGGAGTCCGGATATCTGGATGACGCGAAGGCGGTCTACGGACTTCATGTATGGCCGGACCTTCCCCATGGAAAGGTGGGAGTAAAGGCAGGTCCCTTAATGGCTGCCACCGACCACTTTACCATTACGATCCATGGAAAGACGGCCCATGGAGCAAAGCCGGACCAGGGCATTGACGCGGTGGTCCTGGGAGCCCAGTTTGTTATGGCGGCCCAGTCCATCGTCAGCCGGAAGGTGGATCCTCTGGATAATGCGGTGGTCACATTCGGGATCTTCAATGCGGGAACCAGGTATAACATCATTGCCGGAGAGTGTGTTCTGGACGGGACCGTAAGGACCCTCAACGAGAACACCAGGGATATGATCGAGGATTCCATGAGAAAGCTCCTGGACGCCATCTGCCTCCAGTCCGGGGCCACAGCGGATATCGTATACGGACGGGGATATCCGGCCCTGGTCAATCACGAAAGGGATGCGGCCCTAATCAAAAAGACGGCTGTGTCCTTATTTGGAGAAGAGGATGTGGTGGATGTTAAGAATCCCGCCATGCCCGCCGAGGACTTTTCCTTCTATCTGAGGGAGAAGGAAGGAGCGTTCGTATGGCTGGGAACCGCCCAGGAGGGAAAGACTCCATGGCCGCTCCACAACAGCCGGTTTGACGTGGACGAGGATATTTTATGGAGAGGGGCCGCGCTTTTAGCCCAGACGGCCATCGACTATCTGAACGCATAAGCGGAGAATTTTATGGGAAGCCGGGGGAAGACTCCGGTTTCCTTTTTCTGTTTTATATTTTTTTGAACCTTTTGACGGCTTCAGTCCTCTATATAGCAGGTGCACCAAATAAGAGGGAAGGAGGAGCAGGCGGATGGAAGAAGCAGAGCTGGTAAGAAAAATGATATCCGGCGATAAAGACGCGTTTGCCGGTTTAATGGAAATATATCAGAAACAGGCTCTGAGAGCTGCGTACCTGATCTCTGGAAACTATGCTGACAGCGAGGATATCGTACAGGAGACCTTTACATCCTGCTATATCAACCGGAAGCAGATCCGGGACCCGGAGGCCTTTAAGGGCTGGTTCTATAAGACCCTGTCCCGGACGGCCTGGAGGGTCTGCCGGAAGGCCAGACGGGAACAGCCTGCAGAGGAAGTGTATCCGGAGGAAAAAGAGGCTCCGGGCGGGCTTTTAAGCCGCGTGATACTGAAGGAGGAGGAGCAGGCCCTTTACCGGGAGATCTTAAGGCTGCCGGTGAAGCAGCGGACCGTGATCATCCTTTATTATTATAATGAGATGACCATAAAGGAGATAGCCGCAGCCTGCGGATGTCTGGAGGGGACCGTCAAATCGCGTCTTTTTCACGGAAAGGCCAGACTAAAGGAAGCCCTGACGAAACAGGATCAAAAAGGAGGCGCCACATGGACGATCTTATCTTAGAAAAAAATTTAAAAGAGACTTTAAATAAGAAGTCAGAGGAAATCGGCGGCTCCCTGGCAGACCAGAGGATCCGTACAAGAGTTTTTGAAGCCATTGAGGAGGAAAAAAATATGAAACATAGGAATTGGAAAAAAACAGCAGTTGCAGCAGCCGCCATCTGTATCCTTGGGACCATGACTGCCGTTGCCGTAGGGCGTCCGGCGTTTATCCTGTCTGGAAGCAGCCGCAATGAGATCGTAAGGGATTATGATCAGGCGGTACAGATGCAGGAGGGCTATGATGGCCGTGTGAAATCTGTGGAAGGCTTTTCCAACGGATATACCTTTAAGGAGGCAGTCCCCAAGCATGAGGAGACCCAGGATGAAGGGAAAAACCGTCTGGACCAGGGCATGTCCATGGCATTTACCTATGAAAAGGAGGGGATGGAGGACGTGGAGCTTTCCGGAAGCCGCCTCTTTGTGGGGATGCAGGACGAAAGCTCTGCGGATCAGGTCATGACCCTGGAGGACGGCACCGTGCTTTCCTATTCCAGTACGGTCAATAAGTTCGTGCCGCCGGATTATGAGATCACAGAGGAGGAGAAGAAGCTCCAGGAGGAAGGAAAGCTGAACGTGGCCTACGGAAGCGATGAAGTCGAGGTCATGACCTCTGCCGCAGTGACATGGGAACAGGAGGACATCAGCTACTGCCTGTTTACGTTTGAAGAGAGTATGAGTGCGGAGGAGCTGCTTTCCATGGCAAAAGAGGTGGCAGAGCAGGAATAGAAATATCCTGCCTGGAACGCCATGGGGCGGAAGGAGTTCCTGGCGCGGAAGAGATTTTCTGAAAGAAAAGGGGCCGCTGCAAAATAGATGGGAAGTCATCTATAAAGCAGCGGCTCCGCTGCTGTTTAAGAGAAAAACATATTTTTGATCAGAGCCACAGGCATTTCTTTTCCGGTCCAGAGACGGAATGCCTCGGCTCCCTGATAGAGGAGCATATAGGATCCGTTGAAGGCGGGGAGGCCTTTGGCCCGGGCCATGGAAAGGAGCCGGGTCTCCTTTGGATTATAGATGATGTCGGAGACGATGAGGCCGTCCGGCAGGAAGGATGCATCGGGAATGGGGCAGGCATCCTCGCTGGGGGCCATTCCCAGGGAGGTGGCGTTGGTCAGGATCCGGCTCTGGGACAGTTCAGAGCGCAGCCGGTCATGGTCGGAAAAATCGCAGAGGCTGATAATGCAGCCGGTCTTTTTCCTCAGCGCCTCTGCCGTTTCCCTGGCCCGGTCATAGAAGCGGCTGGAGGGCCTTAAAAAGACGGAGATCTCCCGTACTCCGTCCAGGGCCGCCTGGACCAGAATGGCTGTTGCAGCTCCTCCGGCTCCCAGGAGGGTCATTTTTTCTCCGGAAATCTGAAAGCCCGCATCCTTTACAGACTGCATATAGCCTGCGCCGTCGGTATTGTGTCCGGTGAGGACGCCGTTGTCGTTTACGACGGTATTTACAGCCCCTATGAGCCGGGCTGCGGAGGAAAGTTGGTCGCAGAGGGACACCATCCTGTTTTTATCGGGCATGGTCAGATTAAAGCCGCGGGCATTCATGGCCTTCAGACCGTCCACGGCGGCGGGAAGGGTCTCTTCGTTTACGTCAAAGGCCAGGTAGCGGTAGTCCAGGTCCAGGGCCTCGAAGGCCGCATTGTGCATCATGGGGGAAATACTGTGGGCACAGGGGCTGCCAAGGAGGCAGATGAGGCCCGTATGCCCGGTGATGGTATGTTTCATAGAAAGCCTCCAGATAGATTTAATGAAGCTATTATATCAGCGGAGGGAGAAGATTGCAACGGCGGCTGATCTCTGGTATACTCATGGAAAAGGTCCGCCAGGACGGCGGAAAATCATAGTGAAGGAAGAGCAGAAACAGATGAAATTGGACCAGCATATTTTTTTGATCGGCTTCATGGGCTGCGGGAAGAGCACCTGCGCGGCCTGTCTGTGCCGGATGACCGGCGCAGAGCAGATGGAGATGGACCAGGAGATCGTAAAACGCCAGGGTATGGAGATAGCGGAGATCTTCCGGGTCCATGGGGAAGAGTATTTCCGGGATCTGGAGACAGAGCTCATAAAGGAGATCGGGAATATGGAGCCCATGGTGGTCTCCTGCGGCGGAGGGACTGTCCTGCGGGAGGAAAACGTGGCCCTTATGAAGGCGGCCGGAAGGATCGTCCTTTTAACGGCGGAGCCGGAGACGGTCTTTGACCGGGTGAAGGGGAGTGCAGACCGGCCGGTGCTCAACGGAAATATGAACCTTTCCTATATTAAAGAGCTGATGGAAGCACGCAGGCCCAGGTATGAGGCGGCGGCGGACGCGGCTGTGGCCACAGACGGCCGGACTGCGGAGGAGATCTGTGAAGAGATCCTGGAACAGAGAAAAGAGGGATCCCATGGAGCCCGTTGAATTCCGGGATATGGAATATGTGATGGCGGTCCATGAGGAGCAGAGCTTTTCCGGAGCCGCCAGAAAGCATTTTATATCCCAGCCGGTCTTAAGCCGGGTGGTGCGGAAGGTGGAAAGAAACCTGGGGGTGACGCTCTTTGACCGCAGCTCCATCCCTTTAAAGCCCACGCCCCAGGGGCAGAAGGTGCTGGAATATTTTGAGCAGATGCAGAAGCTCCGTATGGAGCTGGAGCAGTATTGTGAGACCGCCGGACAGCAGGGCGGGCCTGGTCTGACGGTGGCGGCTCCGTCGTTTTTCTGTACCTACGGGCTGCCGCCGGTGATCGCTGCCTTTAAGGAACGGTATCCGGACTGGGAGATCCGTCTGGTGGAGGCCAATGACCGGGACCTGGTGGATTTCCTCCGGGCCGGGGCGGCGGAGCTGGGGATCTCTGCCAATGGAGATACTGCGCCGGATATGGAGTCGGAGGTGCTGAGAATGGAGAACATCATCCTGGCGGTCCCGGCAGGCTTTCCGGTGAACCGGGGGCTGGAGGCGTATGTCCTGGATCCGGTCTGTGGGAACGAGGTTCCGGGAGTCCCTCTGGAGCGGTTTGCGGAGGAGCGTTTTTTATTTATGAAGCCGGGAAATGATATGCGGGAGCGGGGCATGAGGCTCTGCCGGGAGGCGGGTTTTTCCCCCAGGATCGTCATGGAGCTGGACCAGATGATGACCGCCTATTATCTGGCGGCCGCCGGAGAAGGGGCCGCCTTCATACGGAAGGAGCTTCCGTATTATGCCGGAGGAACAGAAAAGCTGCGGTTTTACAGGATCGACAGCCGGGAAACGACGAGACCGATCCGGATCCTGCAAAGACAGAGGGGAGAACGGACGGCGCGGCAGAGGGGGTTTGTGGAGTTTCTGAAAAGCTGGGATGGATGGAGCGGCAGAGGGCCGAAGCCTGTCGGCTTATGATCTCCTGTCGCCTGTTATGACAGCCATAGAAGATCTGTGCAGGCGCTCTTATGGCTTGATCTGTATCCGGTCCAGGAGATCATCCCGGATCTTTGTATAATTCAGAGCCGGGATGGGGAGCACGGCCCCAGAGATCAGCTCTGCCTCAAAGCGGCGGATGGCGGTGATATACAGGGTGTTTACATAATATCCCCGGTGCAGGGGATAAAAAATATCAGGAAGCTCCCGGGCGAGATCGCTTAAAGAGCTATTGCAGGAAATGACCTGATCGGCGCAGACGAGCTCGGTCCGCTTATTCTGGCTCTGGACGTACAGGACTGTATAGGGATCGACGAAGATAGTCTGGTTTCCGCTGCGGACTGCTATGCGTTTTCCGGAATGCTGTTTTAAGATCAGACTGCGGACGAACTTCAAGGTATTCAGGTCCAGCTTCAGGGAGGGAGTTTCCCCAGCGGGCACATACTCATAGGAATTGTGGATATGGGACAGCTGGAGCCTGCCTCCGGCGTTCCGGTAAACCAGAGTGAAGCGGGTGATCACGCAGAAAGTCTTTCGCTGGTTCTGGACCAGGATCTGGCCGCAGACCAGGGCAGAAGAAGAATCCAGCGGAACGGGATGGTATTCTTCGGTCAGGATATCCAGGAGAATTCCGGAAAAATCCTTGAAACGGGCCCGGATGGCGTCTCTGCCGAATAACGCCGGTTCCCCGGTGCCCAGATAAATGCTGTCCGGGGAAAGGTATGAAAACCATTTTTCAGGTTCTCCGGAAAAATGGGCGTGGAACAGTTCTTGAGAGAGACAGACTGCCTGTTCGCAGTCGATTTTTGTTTTGGACATAAAAGACCTCCTTCGCTGGCCTTTTATTTTACCAGAGGACTGCGGCCAGTGCAAGTCCGGGAGGGCAGAGGACGCATTTTTTCCCGAGCGCCGGTCCAGGGCGGAGTCATGCGGATCCGGACATAGGCTTATGACGGTCTCTGTATTGGACAGAGTCCGTTTCTGGTGGTATGCTGGAGAAAAGAAATGGATGGGAGGTTTGCAGAATGACGATTCAGGAAAAATTTGCCGGCCTGGGCATTGACAATGCGCCGGGACAGGAGGCACTCCAAAAAAAGGAGGCCCTGGACCTGCGGGGAGAGAAGCTTCTGGGGGCCAGAGTTGACTTTTCCCATGGGGATGTGGACGCTCATATGCCCACGCCAGGGAGCTTTGATGTTTTTAAGGAAGGCTTTGAAGAGGGCGGCAGCCAGGCGTATACGCCGTACCGGGGCAGAAAGAAGATCCTGGACCATGTGGCCGCCAGTCTTTCTGGCTTTACAGGGGCCAGCATCGATCCAGAGGAAAACCTGATCCTGACGCCGGGGACCCAGGGAGCCCTGTTCCTGGCCATGGGGGCCAATATCATGCCGGGAGACAAGGTGGCCATCGTGGAGCCGGATTATTTTGCCAACCGGAAGATGGTGGAGTTTTTCGGCGGGCAGATGGTGCCGGTGGTCCTGGAGTATGAGAACGAGGGCGGACGCGCCGGGATCAGCCTGGAATCCCTGGAGGAGGCGTTTAAGGACGGCGTGAAGCTGTTCTTATTCTCCAATCCCAACAATCCGGTGGGCTGTGTCTATTCCTATGAGGAGATCACAGGGATCGCGGCTCTGGCAAAGAAATATGAAGTGACGCTGATCGTGGATGAGCTGTACTCCCGCCAGGTGTATCCAGGCATTCCCTATACCCATCTGTGCGCCCAGAAGGAGATCCCGGAGAACCTGATCACGATCCTGGGGCCGTCCAAAACAGAATCCTTAAGCGGATTTCGCCTGGGAGCGGCCTTTGGAACAGCAGAGATCATTGAACGGATGGAAAAGCTCCAGGCCATCATGGCCCTGCGGTGCAGCGGCTATAACCAGGCAGTATTCCTGACCTGGTTTCATGAGCCGGATGGGTGGCTGGAGGCCAGGGTCAGGGCTCACAAAGAGATCCGGGACGCGGTCATGGAGGTGATCCGGGAGGTGCCGGGCGTTTCGGCAAAGCCCACAGAGGGCGGAAGCTATCTGTTTGTGACGATCCCGGAGCTGGATGTGTCCCTTCACCAGTTCATCCGCATCGTCCGGGAGCTGGCGGACGTGATCGTGACGCCGGGAACCGAGTTCGGCCCCCAGTATGTCCATCAGTTCCGCATCAATTTCTCACAGGATAAGGAAAAGGCGGCAGCGGCCATGAAGCGGCTGTTTGCAGTCATGGAGCGGTACAGAAAACAGTAAACAGGGAGGAAAAGACAATGGGAAAAGAAGCAAATCCGATCCCCCAGGGGAAATACGTTCCGGCTGTCCGGTTTGGAAATCTGGTATTCACGGCGGGGATGACTCCGAGAAATAATGGAGTCCTCATAAAAGAGGGGAAGGTCCTCTGTGCAGACGCCATTGAGGATTACAGGGGTGCGGTGCGCCAGGCGGCAAGAAACGCCCTGACAGCGGCAAAGAACCGGCTGGAGGAGGGCGAGGAGATCGCAGGGATCCTGTCGGTCACCGTTTATGTGAATGCAGAGGAGGGCTTTACAAAGCAGTCGAAGATCGCAGACCTGGCCTCGGAGTATTTCTGCGAGGAGTTAGGGGAGGCCGGAGTCGGAAGCCGCGCTGCTGTGGGGGTGGCATCCTTACCTGGAAACGCACCGGTGGAGATCTCCATTGTGGTGGGTGTGAAAAAGAACCCTTAGAAAAGAAAAATCATGGATGCAAACGGAACCGCCTGGAAAAATCGTCCGGGCGGTTTTTGTAAATGCAGGGCTGTGAAAATACTTGTGCTTTTTCTCTCTGCCAGTTACAATAAACGGAAGGAGGATGATATGGAAAAAGGAAAACGGATCCTTCTGACACTCTTATTTGTGATCCTGGCAGCCATGGTGATCATGGCCGGGACCTTTCTGGCAGGCGGAGGCTTAAAACCGCGGCCGGGAGTGGACAGAGGAGAGAGAGAAATAGCCCAGGCGTACCCAGAGCCATCAGAGGGGCAGACAGCCGGGGCAGAGGCTGGACAGGAAATAAAGGACAGCCAGGAAATGAAGAACGGACAGGAAACAAAGACCAGCATCCGGCTGGAAACGGCGGCAGAAGAAACGGAGATGGAAACGGATGCGGACGTGCCGGAGGAAGCCGGAGGGGAGAGCGGGGAGCCGTGTACTCTTTTATTTGCCGGGGACGTTTATCTGTCGGAGCATGTGCTGGGAGCGTACAGCCGTGCCGGAAATATCACCGGAGTCCTGGACCAGGGGATCCTTAAGGAGACTCTGGAAGCAGATATTTTTATGGTAAACCAGGAGTTTCCGTTTACAGACCGGGGAACGAAGGCGGCAGATAAGCAGTTCACCTTCCGCCTGCCGCCGGAAAAGGTGTCCATACTCACGGAGATGGGCGTGGATCTTGTGACCCTGGCCAATAACCACATCCTGGATTTTGGTCCGGAGGGGATCACCGACAGTATAAAAGCCCTGGACGGGGCGGGGATCCGCCATGTGGGGGCAGGAGAAAACAGGGACCAGGCGGAGCGCCTGGAGATCCTGGAGGTCCATGGAAAACGGATCGGGTTCCTGGGGACGTCCCGGGTCTATATGTCCGCTGACTGGGCGGCGGGACCGGACCATCCCGGTGTGTTTTCCACCTATGATCCGGCCCGGGCCCTGGAGGCCATAAAGACGGCCAGAGGCCAGTGTGATTACCTGGTGGTCTACGTCCACTGGGGCGTGGAGCGGGAGACAGAGCCAAAGGATTACCAGAGGGCCATGGGCCGCCAGTATATCGACGCCGGGGCTGACCTGGTCATCGGAAGCCATCCCCATGTGCTGCAGCCGGTGGAATACTATAATGGAAAGCCCATTGTGTACAGCCTGGGGAATTTCGTGTTTGGCAGCAGTATTCCCAGCACCATTCTGTTTAAGGTGGTGCTGGACGGGGAGGAGATCCAGGTGACGGAGATCCCGTGTACCTCTTCCGGCGGATACACAAGGCTGAAATAAAAATATAGGCGTATGAAAATGCATGGAAAGCAGAAGAAGGGAGAACGGAGCATGGAACGGAAGACTATGGGAACACAGGCGGGAGTCCTGATCACGATCCTGGGGGGAGCGCTCTGGGGGCTATCGGGGGCCTGCGGACAGTATCTGTTTGAGTATAAGGGCGTGACCTCGGGGTGGCTGGTGCCGATCCGCCTGACCATGGCCGGCCTGACCATGCTGCTGTATTATATTTTTAAGGAAAGAGGAGCGGCCTTCCGGATCTGGAAAAAGGGCAGGGACGCGGCGGAGGTGATGATCTACGGGATCGCCGGTCTCATGCTCTGCCAGTATACATATTTTGTCACCATCGAGCTTTCCAATGCCGGAACGGCCACTGTGATCCAGTACCTGTCTCCGGTGCTCATCATGGTGCTGGTGTGCTTTATGGAAAAGCGGCTTCCCAGGGCAGTGGAGGTCCTGTCCCTTATCCTGGCCATATCGGGGATCTTTCTGATCGCTACCCATGGAAATGTCCATCAGATGGTGATCTCCAGGGAGGCCCTGGTCATGGGGCTTTTGTCGGCGGCCACAGTGGTCCTTTACAATATGCAGCCCCGGCGGCTCATGGCCTATTATCCCACAGCATACCTTCTGGCCTGGGGAATGACCATCGGCGGGATCGTCCTGGCCCTGGTCTTTCAGCCATGGAGATACCGCTATACCCTGGATCTCCCCTTTCTTCTGGCCCTGGGGGCCATTATCTTTCTGGGGTCCATGGCGGCCTTTACTCTGTATATGCAGGGGGTAAAGCTCATCGGCCCGGCCCGGGCCAGTCTCTACGCCTGTGTGGAGCCCATTGCGGCCACGCTGCTGTCGGCTGTGTGGCTGAAGGCGCCGTTTAAGCCCATTGATTTTCTGGGTTTTTCCATGATCATTGCCACGATCCTGATACTGGGATATGGAGATCTGAAGAAGGGGAACGGAGCTTCTGTGCAAAAACGTTAGACAGGCGGCAGGAATGCTGATATAATAAAAATTATGAACGAAACAAAGCAGGGGACAGCCTGCGGTCACCGGCACACGGAAGACTGCTATAAGCTGGCGGAACACTGCATTCATGTGCATACGGATGACTGCTGCCCGCAGGATGACACTTCTGACAATACGGCCACTCCGGCTGGCGCAGAGCGGCGGGAACCGACAGAATGTACCCACCGGTGCAGCGAGGACAGCGGCTGTGTGAAGCAGGTGCTGGACTGCCGCCACGAACACGACAGTGAGTGCGGCTATACTCCTGCCACAGAGGGAACTCCCTGCACCTATGTCTGCGGGACCTGCCATTCCCAGGAGAAGCCCCAGGCCGGCCAGGATCAATGTATCTGCACAGAACCCTGTACCGGGGATAAGATCAACGAGGATTGTCCTGTATGCAGCGAAGATTTCGCCGCCTGCAAAGGCCTGCTTCCCGCTGCACCGCCCGACGCTCTGGCGGTCACTCCGGAGCAGGTGCAGGAAATGATCGACGACCTGCCCACAGCGGAAGAATTGCAGGCCATGACAAAGGAGGAACAGCAGGAGGTCTACGCCGATTTGCAGGCAGCCTATGACGCTTATGAGGCTCTCACGGACGGGCAGAAAGCAGAAGGCACCGGGGCAGGGATTTTTGAAAGCCTGTTTGGTGTGTTCAATGGAATGATAAATGCGGCTGCTGCTGCCGGTGGCTTTGAAGTGACTGGCGGCACATCGGGGAACGACTACTCCTACGCCGACGGCGTCCTGACCATCAATAACGGTGCAGAGCTGACGATCTCCACCAACGGACAGACGTCTGACCGTATTGTGATTGACAGTGGTGCAAAGGCCACGGTCATCCTCAACGGTGTGAATATTGGCGGAACATTTGATAATGAAGAAAGCGCTATTGATGTAAGCAGCGGCGCAGCTTTAAACATTATACTTCAAGCAGGATCCACCAATACAATAAGCGTTGATTATTCTAAAGCGGATGAAAATAATCCGGGGATTCATGTTCCAAAGGACGCTGTGCTTGTTATCCAGGGAAAAGGTTTTCTGTCTGTAATGGGAGGCACAGGAACGATCGGCATGGGCAGCGTAGGGATAGGCGGGAAAAATGGAAAAAGTACCTGGCCAGCCGGAATGCGTGGCCCAGGTGAAGATTGCGGCATGGTCGTGATTCTTGGGAAAAACATAGAGGTAGAGGGCAGTCAAGGAGAAAATCCCATTGGCGGAGGGTTTGGATTTACAGACGGACGACCTAGCCAGTGGGATGACGGCCAGGGTATCCGGCCCACCGACGGCGGCAGCTATGAGGTCTGGGGCAGCCTGACCCTGCCTAAGTATCCCGCCAGCTATACCATTCCAGAGGGCGTAACGCTGACCATTCCTGATGCTAGAAGCTTAAACATTCCCGAAGGCGTAACTCTCACCAACCACGGCACCATCACCGGGGATGGGCGACTGGAAGGCGTGGGTACTTTAACTGGGGACGGTGTTGTTACTGTTAGTTTGAACCTCTTTTATGACCTGGTGGAATATACCGTGACCGTGGAAACGGAGGGGCAGGGCACTGCTTCTGCTTCCCCTGCGTCTGCGGCGATGGGAGAAACCGTCACGCTGACGGCAGACGCAGCCAGCGGCTATTATTTCAAAGGATGGGAGGCCGTTGCCGGAGGTGTTATCATGAACGGCGGCCGGTTTATCATGCCGGGGGAAAATGTGGTCGTAAAAGCGGTGTTTGAGAAAGATGCCGGCAATGGCGGTTCTTCCGGCGTCGGAAGATCTTCTTCCGACGACTCCGATGGCTCCGGCGGTTCCGGAAGCCCGGACACCTGGTCAGTACCGGCAGGGACCTGGGTCCGGGATCAGACTGGCTGGTGGTACCGGAAAGCCAACGGCACCTATCCGGTGTCCTGCTGGCAGAGGCTGGCTTACCAGAATACGGCAGAATGGTATCGTTTTGACGAGAGAGGCTATATGCAGACCGGCTGGTTTACCGACGCAGCCGGACGGACCTATTACCTCCATGCGGTTTCTGATGGAAGACAGGGCTATATGTACACCGGCTGGCACCAGATCGGCGGCGTATGGTACTATTTCCGGGAGATCCAGGACAGCACTGAAGGGGTTCTTTATAAAAACAGCCGCACCCCGGACGGCTACTGGGTCGATGAAAACGGCGTGTGGGAGCCGTAAGGCAGCAGAGCATTTACAGCACGGTCCATCATACCTCCAAACCCTGGGCCTTCCCCGTATGGAGGATGGGGCCGGCGCTCATCAAGCCCTTGTGGAGAATCCCGGCGCATTCTGGCCTCCGTCTGTGTAATGCGGAACAGGTTTGCGCCTGATTCCTCACTATCCATGTGATCCAGTATCTTCTGGTCTTTAGAAAGTTTTTCCGGGCATGAATATCGGAAACACGCAGGCCATCCTCTGATCCACTGCTGGAACGCAGGATTTTTCTATATTTGGGATTTCTGCTCCCCTTCATCCAGTTTTCAAGGAAAAAAATATATCATGAAAAATAATGATATGAAAGGATGAACAAGAAGCTCCTTTTGTGGTACAATATTTTAATAGCACCCACAGTGAGGAGGGTACAAAATGGATAACAATTTGCAAATAAATCAAAATGCAGAACAGACCTATCATTCTATTCGCCAGTCTATTGTATCAGCACAGCATAAGTTAAGTGCTGCGGTGAACTACGCAATGGTAATAACCTACTGGGAAATTGGGGAACAGATTTATAAAGCGTGTGGAGAAAATGACAGAGCAGCATACGGAAAAAATTTGTTGGACTATCTTTCAGCTCAATTGACTGTTGAGTTTGGAAAAGGTTTTGACAAATCAAATCTTCGTAAGATGAGGCAGTTCTACTGTACATTCCCAATTCGAGACACACTGTGTCTTGAATTGAGTTGGTCACATTACCGCCTTTTGATGCGTGTATCAGATGAACAGGCACGAACCTTTTATATGGAGGAATGTGTAAAGTCTGCGTGGAGCGTCCGACAGTTAGAACGGCAGATCAACACGATGTACTATCAGAGAATTTTAGCAAGCCAAGACAAAGCAGCTGTTTCAAAAGAAATTCAAACAACAGAACCGAAACCTGAATATGAAAAAATAATCAAAGATCCTTATGTGATGGAATTTTTGCAGATTCAGCCAGATACCCATGTATATGAAGGTGAGCTGGAACAGGCATTGATTGACCACCTCCAGCATTTTCTTCTGGAACTGGGACGAGGATTTTCTTTTGTAGCACGGCAAAAGCGGTTTACACTGGATGGACAGGATTTTTTCATCGACTTAGTATTTTACAATTACATTTTGAAATGCTTTGTTCTGATTGATTTGAAGATGGGAAAACTGACCCATCAGGATCTGGGACAAATGCAGATGTATGTGAACTATTATACCCGTGAAATGATGAATGAGGGAGATTCACAGCCTATCGGTATTGTCCTTTGTGCAGATAAGGGCGACTCTGTTGTAAAGTACACGCTGCCGGAAGATAATCACCAGATATTTGCATCAAAATATTTTACTTATCTGCCGACAGAAGAAGAATTGAAGCATGAATTAAATTTGGACGATTTTTATAAGCTGGAAGAATGATATGGGTGCTGACAACAAAATCTGTCCGAATTGTGGCAGGAAAATGAAACAGCAGTTTATTGGTTTGGCCGCACAGAAAGTCGGGCGATCAGGCAAAGCCTTCTCACCGGGAGCTGCTTCGTGTGGCGATTGACAACGCATGATCACAAAGTCCTGTTGACTTTGAGGAACTGCTGAAAGAGTCTGGCTGTGAGGTATCAAAGCGCGGAAAATCGTATCGCCTGAAGCTCCCAGGCTGGGAGAAAGCCGCCCGCCTGGACAGCCTGGGCGAAGGATATGGATTGGAGGATTTGCAGGCAGTTCTCTCCGGGAAGAAAGTGCATATCCCACGAAAGAAAACTGTTACACAGGCAGAGCCGCCGAAGGTCAATCTGCTGGTGGACATTCAGGCAAAATTGCAGGCAGGAAAAGGCTGCGGCTGCCACGGCACATCACAATGAGCTTTATCCTAAAATTCCTATGCGATAAAGTTTATATGAACCGAGAGCAACAGCATCTCGACCAACGCCTCCTTTTATGGTATAATTTAGCATTATGCAATCATGAATGGAGGCGCTTTTCATGGGCGGACAGAAGCCTGAAGGAATGAAAAAACATATTTGTACGGGTCTGTTGGCCCATGTATGAGCCGACAGACGGTAACAACCCATCAAAACCCCATAAAATAGGACCCTTTTTTCTTATGTAAGACCTTTTCGGGAGTAAAAACTAAATAAATATGACGAGCTGCTTATTTTGGAAGAATAGGCAGCTTTTTTTATGCACTGAGACAGCTGTTCATCTATTTGATGAGCGGCTATTTTTTATGGAAGGAGAACCTAATTTGAACACGCAAATCATCGCCATCGCCAACCAGAAGGGCGGCGTTGGCAAAACCACCACCTGTGCCAATCTTGGAATCGGTTTGGCGCAGGCTGGAAAGAAAGTCTTGCTGATCGACGGAGACCCGCAAGGAAGCCTGACGATCAGCCTGGGCAATCCCCAGCCGGACAAGCTGCCCTTTACGCTGTCGGACGCTATGGGACGCATCCTGATGGATGAGCCGCTCCGTCCCGGCGAGGGTATCCTGCACCACCCAGAGGGCGTAGACCTGATGCCTGCGGACATCCAGTTATCCGGTATGGAAGTATCCCTGGTAAATGCCATGAGTCGTGAGACTATCTTGCGGCAATATCTGGACACGCTGAAGGGACAATACTCCCATATCCTCATCGACTGCCAGCCTTCCCTGGGGATGCTCACAGTCAATGCGCTGGCCGCTGCGAACAGGATCATAATTCCCGTTCAGGCAGAGTATCTGCCCGCCAAAGGGCTGGAACAACTGCTCTCCACGGTGAACAAGGTAAAGCGGCAGATCAACCCCAAGCTCCAGATAGACGGTATCCTGCTGACGATGGTGGACAGCCGAACCAACTTTGCCAAAGAGATCTCCGCGCTCCTGCGGGAGACCTATGGCAGCAAGATCAAAGTATTCGGCACAGAGATCCCCCATTCTGTCCGGGCAAAGGAAATCAGCGCAGAGGGAAAAAGCATTTTTGCCCATGATCCCGGTGGCAAGGTGGCTGAGGGCTACAAAAATCTGACGAAGGAGGTGTTGAAACTTGAAAAGCAGCGCGAAAAAAATAGAGCTGGCCTCGGTAGATGATTTGTTCTCCACCGAAGAAGGCCGCCAGGATGCAAAGCTGGAAAAGATTCAGGAAATTCCGTTGTCTGAACTGCATCCGTTCAAGAACCACCCATTCAAAGTCAAGGATGACGAAGCCATGATGGAGACCGCTGACAGTATCAAACAGTATGGCGTTCTGGTTCCGGCCATTGCCCGACCGGACCCGGAGGGCGGTTATGAGCTGGTAGCCGGACACAGGCGGCACAGAGCCAGTGAACTGGCAGACAAGGAGACTATGCCGGTCATTGTTCGGGATTTGGATGATGATGCCGCCACGATCATTATGGTTGACAGCAACTTGCAGCGAGAAAGCTTGCTCCCAAGTGAAAGGGCATTTGCTTATAAAATGAAGCTGGATGCCATGAAAAGACAGGCTGGCAGACCGAGTAAAGAAAATTGTTCCCAAGTTGGGAACGATTTTGGGAAGAAGTCCAGCGAGGTTTTGGCGGAGCAAGTAGGTCAGAGTAAAAACCAGATTTTTCGCTATATCCGTCTGACAGAGCTGATTCCTGAATTGATGGATATGGTAGATGAAAAGAAGATTGCCCTGAACCCTGCCTATGAGCTGTCATTTCTCAAAAAGGACGAACAGGTAGACCTGCTGGATGCCATGGACAGTGAGCAGGCTACCCCTTCCCTTTCCCAAGCCCAGCGGCTCAAGAAATACAGTCAGGAGGGGCATCTGACCCTCGATATGATGCGTGTCATTATGGGTGAGGAAAAGAAAAGTGATCTGGACCGAGTGACATTTACCTCTGACACTTTGCGGAAGTATTTCCCTAAAAGCTATACGCCCCAGCGGATGCAGGAAACCATCATCAAGCTGCTGGAGGCATGGCAGAAAAAGCGTCAGAGAGACCAGGAACGATGAAAGGAGCCGCCTATGAGGGATATTTCAGCCCGTGAGCTGAAAGGACACAACATTCTCGCCGTAGAGAGGTTTTGGGATAACACCCGCTGGATGATTGAGTTTTCTGTCCTGCGTCCCAGCACTGCTTATGGCAGCCCCGGAGATGAAATGCGGCTGTTTTTGGCTGAGGACGGGTATCAGACCGCCCTGCAAAGCCAGCAGCGCCGGGAGATCAAGATCAAAAGGCACGCCCGTGTGATTGAGGGACATATCCTCGATTTCAAACCGGGAAAACGCCGTCGCTCATAAACATACAACGAAAGGAAAGGAATGACTATGTGTACGGTAAAGGAAATTCAAGAAGCAATCCGGGAAGATTGCAGATCTCAGCATGACATGGATTCAACGGATATTGACCGTGTGATGCAAACACTTCCTTTCGCCCAGGAGGAGCCATTTACAGAGGCGCGTCCCCAAAAGCCGCTGTTTTGGTTCTATGCAAGAAGATTTGAAAAGCGTTGAACACCGCAATTCTTTGAAATTAGGATTGCGGTTTTTTTGTACCCAAAATTCGGAAGGAGTGAGGTCGATGGCCGTTTTTCGCATTGAACGGACCCGTGATTATACCGTGATGAGCAATCATCATTTACGAAATGCAAACCTGTCGTTAAAAGCCAAGGGGCTGCTTTCCATGATGCTGTCTTTGCCAGAGGACTGGAATTACACCACCCGTGGCCTTGCAAAGATCTGTAAGGAGGGCGTGGATGCCATCGGTGCTGCCCTGCGTGAACTGGAAGGAGCCGGATATATCGTGCGCCATCAGAGACGCGATAAAAGTGGGCGGATCACAGATACCGAGTATGTCATCTATGAACAGCCCCAGCCAGATATGTCCCAGCCGGATACGGCTTCACCAGATACGGAAAACCCGGATATGGTAAAACCGGATACGGAAAAGCCCGCAGAATTAAATATAGAGAAATCAAATACAGAAAAAACAATTACTTATGGATCAAGTACCGATTCCATTCCCTTCCGGGAAACAGCGGCGGCAAGACCGCCGGAACGGAAAGGAAGGGATGCGATGTCTGTCACAGAGATAGAAAATTATCGGGAGTTGATTTTGGAGAATATCGAGTATGACTGTCTGAAGCGGCGTTATCCGCTCTACCGGGATGACCTAAATGAGATCGTAGAGCTGTTGGTAGAAACGGTCTGTGCCAAACGAAAGACCACCCGAATCTCTGGGGCAGACTTCCCTCACGAGATCGTGCGTTCCCGCTTTTTGAAGTTGGATAGCTCCCACATCGAGTTTGTCATGGACTGTCTGCAAAAGAACACCACCCAGGTACGCAACATGAAGCAGTACCTGCTTGCGGTGCTGTTCAATGCGCCTACCACCATGAACAATCACTTCACTTCATTGGTCAACCACGATATGCACGCAGGCGGCTGGTAAAGGCCGCCTTTTATCATGCCAAAGGAGGCACGACATGAACCAGATGGAAATTTTCAAAAACCCGGAGTTTGGCAGTATCCGTGTCATTGAGGAAAACGGCAAATACCTGTTCTGCGGAACGGATGTGGCCGCTGCGCTGGGGTACAGCAATCCCCGCGATGCAATTATCCGCCATTGTAGGTATGTCGTGAAACGCGACGCACCTCACCCACAAAGCCCCGACCGCAAAATCAGTATGACTTTTATCCCAGAAGGCGATTTGTACCGCCTGATTGTTCATAGCAAATTGCCATCGGCAGAGCAGTTTGAACGGTGGGTATTCGATGAGGTCCTGCCTACCATTCGTAAGCACGGGGCTTATCTCACAAAAGAGAAGCTGTGGGAGATTGCCACTTCCCCGGAAGCTCTGATGAAGCTCTGCTCAGACCTGTTGGCTGAGCGTGAAGCGAATATTTCTCTGCGTAAGGAAAATGCACAGCTGGAGGGCAAAGCCGCTTTCTATGACCTGTTCATCGACTTAAAGCACAGCACCAATCTCAGGACTACCGCCAAAGAGTTGGATGTCCCGGAGCGCCGGTTTGTCCGGTTTCTGATAGAACGGCGGTTTGTGTACCGCACGGCATCCGGAAATGTGCTGCCTTATGCCAATGTGAAAAATGCAGGGCTGTTTTGCGTCAAAGACTACTGCAACCACGGCCATACCGGTTCCTACACGCTGGTCACGCCCCAGGGCAAGCTCTACTTTGCTCAGCTGCGGGAGATGATCTTGCTGGTCTCATAAGAACAGAAAGGAAGTGGGTTTTATGCAGGAAGGCAAAACAATCGGTCAGCTGATGGAGGAAATGCGCCAGAAGGCCGGGGCGCAGAACTACCACGGACATGACTACATGGATCTCCAGCGATTTGCGGAGAACACCCGGCACATGATTATTTTTGATGTGTTGACCCATGACTCCCCGGTGGGCTGGAAAGGAGAACGCACCCGCCTGTTTTTGTCAGAGATAGGCTATGAAAAAGCTCTGGACAGTCAGGCAAAGGGGCAGATCAAGATTCTCAGCCATGCAAAGGTCAGAAATGGAGATTTGTTTTATGACCACAAAGAACAGATACGATAGGAGGAATCCGATATGAATGAGGAAAAGAAAGTACCCTTCAAGTGGGAATACGGGGAAGAAACCATATCGCTGCAACTTGGAATGTATGCGAATAATCAGCGGCTCTATATCGGCATGATTACCCATACAGAAGATGGAGCAGAGCCGTTTGCAGATATGACGGTGAACCTTCCAGGGTATTCCCTGGACCCTGGAGAGGCGTTTATTTCCGGTGACATCAGCAAGGACCTGCTGAGATTCATCAAAGAGAACAAATTGGGGAAGGTGCTTCCCTATCAGGTGCAGTCCGGTTATGGAAAATATTCTGCTGTTGCCTTTGATCTGGAAAAGTTGAAGGCATTTGACCCTAAAGGCGTGGCAGAGTTTCGGAAAGAATGGAATCTGCCGGACAAGAAGCCGGTAAAGAAAAAGAACCGCGGGATGGAGCGATGAAGAAATATTTTCTCCGGCGGCTGGTGGTTCCGCCTTAGAAATAAATGCACCACCCCTGCACATTTTGTGGAAAGGAGGAGATGAAAATGCAGGAAGAAGTGGAAAACAGGACTTTAACGCTGGTTGTCAGCGGAACAAAGTTTACCGGCAGGCTGCTCAAAGCTGCCATCAGCAAGTACATGGCCCACTGCAAGGAAAAGAAGCTGCAAAAGAAAAGAAGCCGTGACGCTCCTGTGACACCCCACGGCAAACAGACCGTCAAGCAGCTCATTGGTCAGAATCAGGGGATCTCCAATATTGAGATCACAGACCCCTCCATCAAGGAATTTGAGAAGATCGCCCGGAAATATGGTGTGGACTATGCGGTGAAGAAAGACCGCAGTAGCACCCCGCCCAAGTATCTGATCT
>NZ_JAOQJF010000010.1:92750-93347 GCF_025567195.1 Alitiscatomonas aceti
GCCTAGCCTGCACCCGTTGGATCTGCTGGTGGGGCTGTGCTGCGGTGCTGGCCTGCGTCTGGCGGTGTATCTCAAAAGTAAAAACGCCAAGAAGTACCGTCACGGTATGGAGTATGGCTCTGCCCGTTGGGGAACCCGTGAGGATATTGTTCCCTACATCGACCCGGTGTTCCAGAACAATGTCATTCTCACAAAAACCGAAAGCCTGACCATGAACAGCCGACCCAAGGACCCAAAGACCGCCAGAAACAAAAATGTGCTGGTGATCGGCGGCTCCGGTTCCGGCAAGACCCGCTTCTGGCTCAAACCGAATTTGATGCAGATGCACAGTTCTTATGTGGTCACAGACCCAAAGGGCTATACTTGGAGAGGATAGAGAAAGGGTGTGTCACACGAGATAAAAGTACATAACGAAGGGAGGTTAAAACCGTGGCAAAGAAAGAAGAAATCAAAATCACAGCGTTGTATGAGCGACTGTCCAGAGATGATGAACAGGTCGGAGAATCCAACAGTATCCAGAATCAGAAAATGTACCTTGAAGAATATGCCCGTCAGCACGGCATGAGAAATATCCGGCATTTTTCGGACGATGGGTAC